>NZ_JAGGQX010000042.1:0-57705 GCF_018613095.1 Bacillus sp. ISL-75 | reverse complement strand
TTTTGACGAGACGGCAGGATTCACTTTATGTTACAACCTGTTAGTTTGCTCGCACTCTTCTAGAGAGTTACTTTGTCACAGGGCTTCAACCTTAGAATTTCTTCACCAGTTGCCTGTCAGCTACTAAGCGTCTTGGTACTTACTCAGATTGGACTTTCACCAATTAGCAATTAACGGCTTGCTGGGCACGCAAAATAATAAAAGACCGCAGGCTAAAAGCCTACAGTCTTCCTGTCAGAATACTATGAAAGGTGTTGTTGTACAAGTTTATTTACAAGTGCCCCATCTGCTTTACCCTTTACTTTAGGCATAATCGCAGACATCACTTTTCCCATTTCTGCTTTTGATTTTGCGCCGACTTCAGAAATTGTTTCTTTAACAATTTCCACCAGTTCCTCTTCAGAAAGCTGTTTTGGCATATACAATTCAACGATAGCCAACTCTGTACGCAACTTATCAACTAGGTCATCACGACCAGCTTTACCAAATTCATGGAGGGAGTCTTTGCGTTGTTTTACTTCGCGAGAAAGGACTGTTAACTCCACATCTTCTGCAAGCTCTTTTGTGCCGAGCTTGATAGCTTCATTTTGCAATGAAGCTTTTACCATCCGAATTACTGAGAGTTTGTCTTTTTCCTTGTTTCTCATCGCTTGTTTCATATCATTATTCAAACGCTCGAGAAGACTCATTTATTGCACCCTCTCTTAAAACTTACGTTTTCTAGCTGCTTCAGACTTTTTCTTGCGTTTTACACTTGGCTTTTCATAGAATTCGCGCTTTCTTGCCTCTTGCAAAGTACCAGTTTTTGATACTGTACGTTTGAAGCGACGAAGAGCATCTTCAAGCGATTCGTTTTTACGAACGACGGTTTTAGACATTCTCTTTCCCTCCCTCCGAAACACAACACACTAACATTCAATCCATGTACCTTGCAATTATAATATAACCTTGATACAAGGTCAACTGAAATTCACAGTGATAATACATGCTTTTTATTTTTTATTCAATTAAATAAAGACTTGTCTTAATTTCCCTTAAAAAGTGGCATGTCCCTCCTTCCCCCACCATACAATGAAGCGAGGGGGGCCATACATATGTTATACATATTATTATTTGTTCTTTGCATTTTATTATTTGTCTTTGGAATGACCATTATTAGATTTGCGCTGTTTAATTTATCAGCAAATAAATTAAAGGGCTGGCTGATTAAACTTACTAGTACTCCCTTAAAAGGGATGCTAACAGGGACATTTATTACGGCATTATTACAAAGCAGTACTGCCGTAATGGTGATTACAATTGGATTAATTTCAGCAAAGATCATGACGTTCCCTCAGTCGATTGGGATTATTCTAGGAACAAATATTGGAACTACCTTTAAAACAGAATTAATTACATTTAATATTGATAAAGTCCTCGTTCCACTCGCTATTTGTGGAGCCCTTCTTATATTATTTAAAAATAAAAAAGCGAGAAGTATCGGGATGCTGCTATTTGGAATATCCTCTGTTTTTGCAGCAATGAAAGGCTTCGAAATGCTTGCTGTCCCGTTAACATCGATGAATATGATCAATAATTTTATCCTTTCCATAAATGATCAGATTCTTTTAAGCCTGTTAACCGGTACCATAATGACAGCTATTATTCAATCGAGTACTGCGATGACTGGAATTGCAATGAGCTTCCTAACAGCTGGGCTCTTGCAGCTTGATGCAGGTATTGCTATTGTCCTCGGGGCGAATATTGGGACATGTATTACTGCCCTAGTTGCTTCGATTGGCGGGGGAAAGGAATCGAGATTAGCTGCATTTGCCCACGTTTGGCTTAATGTATTTGGGGTCCTGCTTTTTATCCCGCTCATCCCAACACTTACTGATAATGCCCCACTTCTTGCAGATACAAAAAATGTCCAATTAGCCCATATAAGTGTCATCTTTAATGTTGCCACTTCAATATTGGTCTTACCATTTGCAACGAAGTTTGGGAAAATGATTTTATTTTTACATGATAAAACACCTAAAAATCCAAGTACATGAAAATAAGACGGCATTTTAGCCGTCTTATACTGAATTTATTGGATATTATTAATTGGGATCATCTTAATAATCTGAAGTAGCAGTTTGTCCCTTGACAATGGCGATACTTGAACTGGCCCCAATCCTTGTCGCTCCAGCCTCAATCATTTTTTGGACATCTTCCGTACTTCTAACTCCACCTGAGGCTTTAACACCCAAATCTGGACCGACAGTTTTCCTCATTAAAGCGATGTCTTCCGCTGTCGCTCCTCCAGTTGAAAATCCGGTGGAAGTTTTCACAAAATCTGCACCTGCTTTAACAGCAAGTTCACAGGCGCGAATCTTTTCATCATTTGTTAACAGACTTGTTTCTATAATAACCTTTGTATGTGCTTTGCCCCTTGCAGCCTCAACCACCGCCCGAATATCTTTTTCCACCAACTCATCGTTATGATCCTTTAATGCCCCTATATTTATGACCATATCCACTTCTTCCGCACCATTTTCTATAGCGTTTTTTGTTTCAAACGCTTTAGTTTCAGAAGTAGTCGCTCCTAACGGGAATCCAATTACGGTACAAACCATCACACCACTGCCTTTTAGCAGTTCTTTAGCTGTGCCTACCCATGTTGGATTTACACACACCGAAGCAAATTTATATTCCTTCGCCTCTTGGCATAAAGATTCAATTTGCTGTATCGTTGCTTCCGGCTTCAGTAGGGTGTGGTCAATCATCGCAGCAATATTTGTAGTAGCCATTACCATGCTCCCTTCGATGTCCATTCGAATTAATAACGCTCCACAGTAGATTAGTGTGAAATTTGCGGCTGAAAATAGTTTAACCTAAATACCACAAAAAAAAAGGACCTAAATGGTCCTTATATGGCTGCTTCTTCTATTAACAATTCTGTTTTTGAGACGGAATCCTCAATAACTTTCACAAATTGTCCCTGGTTGTATGGGTAGCCTGCTTTGGAAATCTTTACTTTAACAATTTTACCAATCAAATCTTCTGTCCCTGAGAAAACAACTTTCATGTAATTATCAGTATATCCGATTAGGAAACCAGAATTAGCTTCATCCTTAGATACCTCTTCAGGGATCACTTCTACCACTTCATCCTCAAATTGTGAGGCATATTCCTTTGCCAGCTGATCTGAAAGAGAAATTAAGCGGTGAACTCGTTCATTTTTTACTTCTTCATCGACTTGATCTTCCATGCGGGCTGCTGGTGTTCCTGTACGTTTAGAGTACGGGAATACGTGAAGTTCAGAAAATTTATGGTCATTAATAAAATTAAAAGTTTCCATAAACTCTTCTTCAGTTTCACCTGGGAAACCTACAATTACATCGGAGGTTACTGCTAATCTCGGAAGAACTTCCTTAAGCCGATCCAATCTTTCTCCAAAGAACTCCATCGTATATTTGCGTCGCATTCTTTTTAGAACAGAATTGGAACCAGATTGCAACGGAATATGCAAATGACTGACAACAATAGTTGAATGTTTAATTACTTCAATCACTTCATCCGTAATCTGACTTGCTTCAATGGATGAAATACGTAATCGTTTTAGCCCTATGACTGTTTCCAAGTCACGAAGTAATTGTGCCAGATTGTAATCCTTCATGTCTTCTCCATAACCGCCAGTGTGAATACCAGTCAGAACAATCTCTTGGTAACCAGCATCAACTAATTGTTGGGCTTGACGGATAACTTCCTTGGGATCACGAGATCTCATTAAGCCGCGTGCCCATGGAATAATACAGAAGGTACAGAAATTGTTACAACCTTCTTGGATTTTTAAAGAGGCACGCGTCCGGTCGGTAAAGGACGGGACATCAAGTTCTTCATAGATACGACTTTTCATGATATTGCCTACACCATTAATCGGCTGGCGTTCAAGTTTATATTGCTCAATATATTCCAGCATTTTAATCCGGTCCTGCGTTCCGACCACAACATCCACACCAGGAATTGCCATAATTTCTGCAGGTGATGTTTGCGCATAACAACCTGTTACACAAATTACCGCATCCGGGTTTTTCCTGACTGCGCGACGAATGACCTGCCGGCTTTTTTTGTCGCCGGTATTTGTGACGGTACATGTATTAATAATATAAACGTCCGAAATTGATTCAAAATCAACTCGTTCGTAGCCTTCTTGTTTAAATAATTGCCAAATAGCTTCAGTTTCATAGTGATTAACTTTGCATCCTAATGTATGAAACGCAACTGTTGCCATTATTTTCACCTCATTAATTCAAAATGATAGGAAATAGCCGCTAATGCATATAATGGAGCGGTTTCCGTTCGTAGTATTCTTGGGCCTAACCCACAAACTGCAAAATCGTTATTCTTTAATTGCTGTACTTCTGCATCAGATAAGCCGCCTTCTGGTCCAAAAACCAAAAGAAGAGAATCACCTTTGCTCATTTTATTGAGGGTAGACGCAAAAACGGATGTTTCGCCATTTCTACTCTCTTCTTCAAAAGCAACCAATTTATATTCAAAATCTTTGCTTTTTGAAAGCAATTCTTTAAAGCTAATCGCACTACAAACTTCCGGTAAAAAGGCACGGTGGGATTGCTCCGCAGCTTCTTTTGCTATTTTTTGCCATCTATCTATTTTTTTCGCTGCTTTTTTTTCGTCCCATTTTACAACTGAACGCGCCGCTGAGAATGGGAGAAACTGATGTGCACCCAGTTCTGTTCCTTTTTGAATGATCCATTCCAGCTTGTCTCCCTTGGGTAGTCCGCTAGCAATCGTTATTGAAATCGGAAGCTCTGAGACCTCATCCTTCCATTGTACAACGTCCGCAACAACACTTGTATCGGTAATTTCTGCAAGGGCACATACAGCTTGCTTCCCCTCTGGGTCAACACAAATAATCTGATCACCGAGTTGCATGCGCATAACCTTGACGATATGATGACGGTCCTCTTCATCAATCAAAAAACGATCACCATTTGCTCGTTGTTTAACAAAGTATCGTTGCACACTTCCTGCACCCTCTCTAAACATTTACAATTTATTTTACTAAAGAAAATCTTGATTTAAAAGTATAGCATGAAAAAAAGGGGTAAGTATCACCCCTTTTTTCAACCATTATAACCTTTTGGCAATGATTGCAACCCAATCTTCCATCAAAATCGTTTCGATAATTTCAAAACCAGCCGCTACTAATGAATCTTTAACCTGATCTTTTTTCTGATTGATAATTCCCGAGGTAATAAAAGATCCGCCAGGTTTGACAACCTTGGCAGCATCCTCAGTAAACCGGAGAATTACTTCAGCTAGTATATTAGCAACCACTACATCAGCAGAATTTTCTTCCACGCCATCGAGCAGATTATTTTGTGCTGTTGTTGCACGATCACTCACTTTATTGAGTTTAATGTTCACTCTCGCAGTTGTTACCGCTACCTCATCAAGGTCAAAGGCACGGACATCTTCGGCACCAAGCATTGCTGCTGCAATACTTAATACACCCGAACCTGTTCCCACATCAATAACCCGGTCACCAGGACGAACCGTTCTTTCAAGTGCTTGAATACACAAGACAGTTGTCGGATGTGTACCTGTTCCAAATGCCATTCCTGGATCTAATTCAATAATTAATTCATCACTGCTGACCGGGGTATAAATCTCCCAAGTCGGAACAATTGTAAACTTTTCAGAAATTTTCACAGGATGATAATATTTTTTCCATGCTGTTGCCCATTCTTCTTCATTTACTTCACTTATGGTTACTTTATTTTTACCGATATCGATATTGTGAATAATTAAATTATTAATTGATTCTTTAATTGCATCCACCGTTTCGCCTAAAAAGCTGTTAACCGGAAGATAAGCCTTCAATATTACGCCTTCTTCTGGATAATCATCGGGATTGAGTTGATAGATTTCACCAAATTGATCTTCTCTTTCTTTCGTCAGTTCAAATGGATCTTCAATGACTACACCGCTCGCCCCAGCTTCATGCAAAATATGAGAAATAGGTTCAATCGCCTCATTTGTTGTGTGAATACTGATTTCGGACCATTTCACATCTACCAACTCCAATCCTTACTCGCTTTTAAAGGCTCGTTTTACTTTTGAGAAAAAACTTTCTTCGTGTTCACCAATGGGAGAAGAGCCACTAAGCTCTGCGAATTCTTTTAAAAGTTGCTTTTGTTTATCTGTTAGTTTTGTTGGAGTAATGATTCGAACTAGAATATATTGATCTCCAACACCGTATCCGCGGACGTTAGGAACACCTTTTCCTTTTAATCGGAATTTTTTCCCCGTTTGCGTCCCAGCAGGAATTTTCAACTTTACTTTCCCGTGCAATGTAGGTACTTCAATCTCATCGCCCAAGGATGCTTGAACAAAAGTGATCGGCATTTCACAATATATATCATCGCCATCTCTTTCAAAAAACTCATGCTGTCTCACATGGAAAACAACATAAAGATCTCCAGCTGGCCCACCGTTAACCCCTGCTTCTCCTTGACCTGACATGCGAAGCTGCTGTCCATCATCAATACCCGCAGGGATTTTAACATGAATTTTCTTGCGCTTTTGTACTTTTCCTTTACCACCGCATGTTGAGCACTTATGTTTAATTTCTTTCCCGGTACCATTACAGTGATTACATGTACGACGATTTACAATTCTGCCAAATGGAGTGTTTTGCTCCACATTTAACTGCCCGGTTCCATGACAGTGCTGGCAAGTTTCTGGTTTGGTTCCAGGCTTTGCCCCAGACCCACTGCATGTACCACAGGTTTCTTCACGTGGAATTTCAATATCTGTTTCTTTTCCAAAGGCCGCTTCTTCAAAAGTTACGGTCATCGTATACTGAAGGTCAGCACCTTGTCTTGGTGCGTTCGGATCACGTCTTCTTCCACCTCCACCGCCGCCAAAAAAGGTATTAAAGATATCTTCAAACCCGCCAAAGCCGCCGCCGAAATCTCCACCCCCGCCAAAGCCTTGGTTTGGATCCGTATGACCAAATTGATCATAATGTGCCTTTTTCTGATCATCGCTTAATACTTCAAAAGCTTCAGTTATTTCCTTGAATTTATCCGCCGCATCTGCTTCTTTATTAATATCTGGATGATATTTTTTTGAAAGCTTTCGATAGGCCTTTTTTATTTCATCCTTTGAAGCACTTTTACTAATCCCAAGTACTTCATAGTAATCCCGTTTACTCATGATTACCCACTCCCGAATCTGTCACATAAAGATTATTCTATCATTTTTACCAATGGTATTGCAATAAAAAAGCCAAAGCCCATAGTTCTGACTTTGACTTTTTTCTGAGCTGTAAAAAACTCTTATTTGTCCTCTTTTACTTCTTCAAATTCTGCATCGACAACATCATCTTTACCGGCAGTATTTCCAGCCTCAGGGCCACCCTGTTGTGCTTGCTGCGCAGCTGCTGCTTGCTCATAAAGCTTAACTGTTAAAGCTTGAACGATTTCTTGTAATGCATCCTTTTTCGCACGGATTTCAGTAAGATCGTTTTTCTCAATCGCTTCTTTTAAAGCATCCTTCGCTTCATTCGCTTTCGCAACTTCACCTGCATCTACCTTACCTTCAAGGTCTTTTAAGGTTTTTTCTGTTGTAAAGACAAGTTGGTCTGCTTCATTACGAAGTTCCACTTCTTCTTTGCGAAGCTTATCTGCATCTGCGTTTTCTTCTGCTTCACGGACCATTTTTTGGATTTCTTCGTCTGACAGTCCTGTTGAAGACTTGATGGTAATTTGTTGTTCTTTATTTGTACCAAGATCTTTCGCACGAACATTTACAATACCATTCTTATCAATATCAAAGTTTACTTCAATTTGTGGAATTCCACGTGGTGCTGGTGGAATATCTGATAATTGGAATCGTCCTAGAGTCTTGTTATTGGCCGCCATTGGACGTTCCCCTTGTAGAACATGGATGTCAACAGCTGTTTGGTTATCAGCAGCAGTTGAGAAAACCTGCGATTTAGATGTCGGGATTGTTGTATTACGATCAATTAACTTCGTAAAAACGCCGCCCATTGTTTCAATACCAAGGGATAGTGGTGTAACGTCAAGCAATACAACGTCTTTTACATCACCAGTAATTACACCGCCTTGAATAGCAGCACCCATTGCTACAACTTCATCTGGGTTAACACCACGATGAGGCTCTTGTCCAGTTGCTTGTTTAATTGCTTCTTGAACAGCCGGAATACGTGTTGAACCACCAACCAGGATCACTTTATCAATTTCTGAAGGAGTTAAACCAGCATCGCTTAATGCTTGACGTGTTGGACCCATTGTCCGCTCTACAAGATGCGCAGATAATTCGTCAAATTTTGCTCTAGTCATCGTTACTTCCAGGTGAAGCGGGCCAGCTGGGCCAGCAGTGATAAATGGTAGTGAAATTTGAGTTGAAGTCACACCAGATAAATCCTTTTTCGCCTTTTCAGCTGCATCTTTTAGGCGCTGTAACGCCATTTTATCTTGAGCTAGGTCAATACCATTTTCTTTCTTGAATTGATCAACGAGGTAATCAATAACGACTTGGTCAAAGTCGTCCCCTCCAAGTCGATTATCACCGGCAGTTGACTTAACTTGGAATACACCGTCGCCTAATTCAAGGATTGAAACGTCAAATGTTCCACCGCCAAGGTCATAAACAAGGATTGTTTGATCTTGATCCGTTTTGTCTAATCCATAGGCAAGAGCTGCTGCAGTTGGCTCGTTGATAATACGCTCTACTTCAAGACCAGCAATTTTCCCAGCATCTTTTGTTGCTTGGCGTTCTGCATCATTAAAGTACGCAGGAACTGTAATAACGGCCTTTGTAACTGGTTCGCCTAGATAATCTTCTGCATAAGATTTTAAATATTGAAGAATAATGGCAGACAGTTCTTGTGGTGTGTACTCTTTGCCTTCAATCTCCACTTTATAATTTGTGCCCATATGGCGTTTAATCGACATAATTGTATTTGGGTTTGTAATTGCTTGGCGTTTTGCTACTTCCCCAACTTGGCGTTCCCCATTTTTAAAAGCAATAACTGAAGGAGCCGTACGATTGCCTTCTGGATTTGGAATAACCTTAGGTTCGCCACCCTCAAGGACAGCAACACAAGAGTTGGTTGTACCAAGGTCAATACCGATAATTTTACTCATTTCCTTTTCCTCCTAAAAAAAATATGTAGTTTTATTGATTTACTTTCACCATTGCCGGGCGAATGACACGATCCTTTAACATATAACCTTTTTGAAATTCATCCGTCACAATGTTAGAGCCATAGTTCTCGTCCTCACCCTGCATTACAGCCTGATGCTGATGCGGATCAAACTCTTTGCCTACCGATTCAATAGGTTCAACACCTTCAATTTTTAAGGCATCCAGCAAACTACGGTAAACCATGTCCATCCCTTGCAGAAGTGTCTTTGTTTGTTCATTATCTGCTTCAACTTTCATTGCTCTTTCAAAGTTGTCTATTGCAGGCAGTAAATCTGTAATTAATTTTTGTGCTCTATATTTTTGGCTCGCTTCTAGATCTAATCTAGTACGCCTCCGGAAATTATCAAAATCTGCTTGTAGTCGTAGATATCGATTATCTGCTTCCTCTAACTTTGCCTTCAGCAATTGAATTTCCTGTTCCTTTTCATCAACTGGAAGGACATCAACTTTTTCTGTTGTGCCATCCTCTTCAAAAACAGTCTCAACCGTTTTTTCATCGGTAAGTTCAACATTATCAGTATTTTCAATCTCAACTTCTTCATTTATCGTGTTATTATTCTCATTTGTCAACTTACTCACCTCCCTTAAAGCATTTGCACCCATTTATATTAAAATTCATATTCACAAGAAAGGGTATGAAATATATGGATTTCACCTAGGTGAAATAAACGGTTTTTCACCCTTACTCAATATTTCCAGTGCTATTTATTTTGATACAACTTTGTTAAAACAGCCGTTAAATCCTTACTAAAAAATTGTAATAAGCTAATGACTCGAGAATATTCCATTCTTGTAGGACCAAGGATGGCAATCGTTCCTAAATTTTCAGCCCCTGCTGAATAGGTAGCTGTGATTAGGCTGCAATTATCCATGACACGATTATTATTTTCTCTGCCGATTTTGACGTGAATACCCGCTGAATCATTTCTGATTAAGTTATAGATCCACTCTTCTTGGTCAATCATTGTTAGCAGGCTGCGAAGTTTTGCTACATCATGAAACTCCGGCTGGCTTAACATATTTGTTTTTCCACCAAAGAAAAGTTTTTCATTGCTAGGCATTTTTAATGAATCTGCGATCGGATGCAGCATTAAATCATAATTATGGATATGTTGCCTTAAGAGCATGGCAACTTCCTTATAAATTTTATCATTTAAGTCTTCAAGAGGAACTCCCGCTAAACGATCATTCAAGATATTTACTGTTTTTTCTAAATCACTTGCATCCACGGAGGGCGGTAAAGAAAAGGTCCTGTTTTCAACATGTCCCGTATCTGTTACAAAAATAGCCACCGCGGTTTCTTTATTTAATGGGATGATTTGAATTCTTTTCAACTTATTAATACTTACTGCAGGACCAAGGACAATCGATGTGTAATTGGTTAGTTCCGATAATATTTTTGCTGACCTTTGAATAATTTTTTCGAACTCGAAAATTTTCTCAGCAAAAATCGACTGAATAATGGATACATCATGCTGATTTAACACCTGTGGAGATAGGAGATGATCAACATAATACCGATAACCTTTTTCCGATGGGACACGCCCTGAAGAGGTATGTGTCTTTTCAATATATCCCAACTCTTCAAGGTCGGACATTTCATTGCGAATCGTTGCCGAACTAAAGGAAATTTCCTCTTTTTTCGACAAGCTTCTTGAGCCGACTGGTTGGGCAGATCGAATAAAGTCATCAACAATAACCTGAAGAATTAACAATTGACGATCTGTTAACAACATTCATCACCTCTGTTAGCACTCCTAGTTACCGAGTGCTAATTATATTAATAAATTATCAAAAAAGGGGGGATGGTGTCAATCAAAAAGAAACATAGACGAGCTGAAGTAAGACTGTTAATAAAATCCAATGGTTATCTTAAAAATGCCTGAAAAACTTCATTTCCTAACAACCGGCCCTTTTTTGTTAAAAATATATGATCTTTCCCCACTTCTAACCACTGTTTAGCAGTTAATTCCGCAATCTCTTTTTCGAATAACTGAAGTGGATCAACAGCAAACTTTTCAATAAAGTGACGGACCGATACCCCTGCTGTTTTGCGTAAACCTAAGAACATTTCTTCTTCCATTTGTTCTACTTTTGTGGTCTGATGTTCCTCAATAACAGGGAGTATACCACTATTAATTTGGTCCATATATCTTTTTAATGGACCTGTATTTGAACGTCTTATCCCATTTAAATAACTATGTGCCCCTGCTCCAAACCCATAATAGGGTTCGTTGTTCCAATAGGTTAAGTTATGCCTGCTTTCAAAACCAGGTTTGGAGAAATTACTAATTTCATATTGGTTAAAGCCATGCTTTTCCATTTCTTCCATTAGTAATTCATACATGGCTGCTTCCACATCCTCACCAGGAGTTGGCAGCTTTCCTTTTTTCAGTAAGTTATAAAAGACCGTTTTCGGTTCAATGATTAAGGAATAAGCTGAGTAATGTGAGATATCAAGGGAAAAAGCTTCTGTTAACGTCTCTTTAAAATCAGTTATCGTTTGTGACGGTAAACTGAAGATCAGATCGATGCTGATATTGTCAAAGCCTAAAGATTTTGCGTTATCAATTGTTTGATAAACATCTTTCGCTTTATGAACGCGACCGATTTTTTTTAGTAATTCCTCATTAAAGGTTTGCACACCAAGGGATAGGCGATTTACACCTGCATCTTTTAATATTTGTAATTTTTCTTTCGTTAAATCACCTGGGTTCGCTTCAAAGGTAAATTCCAACTGCTTGCTCTTGGGTAAATTCCTGTTAATACTCTCGCAAAAACGATCCAGTTGCTGCTCATTTAACGATGTCGGCGTACCTCCACCGACAAATATCGTTTGCAGATCACTTGTAGGAAAATGGTTAACCGTCATTTTCATTTCTTGATCAAGTGCATTTAAATAGTCATCTACCGGCTGTCCCTTAAGAAATACTTTATTAAAATCACAATAATGGCAAATATGTTCGCAGAAGGGGATATGGAGATAAGCAGATTTAATCATTTCTTTCACTTCCTCTGTTCTTGTAACAAAAAGAGGCTAGAATTCGCCCGAAAAAATGGCTTGTCCTAACCTCCCGCTAGTTTATTTTTTTGTGTTGTTATCATCCATTTTTAAGACAGCCATGAATGCTTCTTGTGGTACTTCAACGGATCCAACTTGTTTCATCCGCTTCTTACCTTCTTTTTGCTTTTCTAACAATTTACGTTTACGAGAGATATCTCCACCATAACATTTTGCTAATACGTTTTTACGCATGGCTTTAATTGTGGAACGAGCAACAATTTTTTGACCAATGGCAGCCTGAATAGGAACCTCAAACTGTTGTCGTGGAATAAGTTCTTTCAGCTTTTCGACGATGATTTTTCCGCGTTCATACGCAAAATCTTTATGGACAATAAAGCTGAGTGCATCGACCTTTTCAGCATTTAACAATATGTCCATTTTAACCAGACTCGAAGGCTTATAACCAATTAGTTCGTAATCAAAGGATGCATATCCTCTTGTGCTTGATTTTAATTGATCAAAGAAATCGTAAACAATTTCCGCTAATGGCATCTCATAGATGATACTCACCCTATTTTCAGCCAGGTATTCCATCGTAACAAAAATCCCGCGTTTAAGTTGGCAAAGTTCCATAATAGTTCCTACATAATCATTCGGAGCCATCATCGTTGCTTTTACATATGGCTCTTCCACACGGTCTATTTTTTGCGGATCTGGTAAATCTGATGGATTATCCACCTTTATTTCAGAACCATCTGTCATGTGAACGTGATAGATAACACTTGGTGCAGTCGTAATTAAGTCGATTTTGAATTCACGCTCAATCCGCTCTTGAATGATTTCCATATGAAGAAGTCCTAAAAATCCACAACGGAAACCGAATCCAAGTGCTTGCGATGTTTCAGGTTCAAATTGAAGTGATGAATCATTTAACTGCAGCTTTTCAAGCGCTTCACGCAGGTCATTAAATTTCGCTGTATCAATTGGATATAACCCGCAATAAACCATTGGGTTGAGTTTGCGGTAACCAGGAAGGGCTTCTGTTGCCCCATTTTTCGCATTTGTAATCGTATCACCGACGCGAGTGTCACCGACATTTTTAATCGAAGCAGATAAAAAGCCAACATCTCCGACGGTTAACTCATCAAGCAACGTCGCTTTTGGTGTAAATACACCTACCTCATTCACTTCAAATTCTTTCCCAGTAGCCATCATTCTTACTTTGTCGCCAACTTTAACAGTTCCTTCGACAACACGGATGTAGGCAACAACACCACGGTAGGCATCATAGAGGGAATCGAAAATCAGCGCTTTTAATGGTGCTTCCGGATCTCCGGTTGGTGCAGGAACTTTTTGCACAACCTGTTCAAGGATTTCTTCGATCCCGATACCAGCTTTAGCTGAAGCTAATACAGCTTCTGAAGCATCCAAGCCGATGACTTCCTCAATTTCACCGCGGACCCGTTCGGGGTCAGCACTAGGTAAGTCGATTTTATTGATGACTGGTAATATTTCAAGATCGTTATCAAGGGCAAGGTAAACGTTCGCTAGTGTCTGTGCTTCAATTCCTTGTGCAGCGTCAACGACTAAAACAGCCCCTTCACAGGCTGCAAGGCTCCTTGATACCTCATACGTAAAATCGACATGTCCCGGTGTATCAATTAAATGGAAAATATATTCTTCTCCATCTTTTGCTTTGTATTTTAACTGGACGGCATTTAACTTAATGGTAATCCCGCGTTCTCTTTCAAGGTCCATGGAATCTAATAGCTGGTCTTTCATTTCCCGAGAGGTTAAGGCATTGGTTTTTTCCAAAATACGGTCAGCCAATGTTGATTTCCCATGATCGATATGGGCAATTATCGAGAAATTTCTAATCTTTGATTGTCGTTTAAGTCTTTCATTATTGTTCACGGTATTTCACTCCTACTATACTCGCACATATACACTATTTTGAATTATATCAATAGGATTAACAAGATTCAATGGAAACTCTAATAAGATTATTTCCTGAAAAAAAATAACGGCACCCAAAAGGTGCCACTAACACGTTTTAATCAGCTATGAGATCAACTATTTTTTCGGAGGCACCTGATATCCCTTCAGACATCTTCTTTCCCATCGAAGAGAAAAAATTATAAGCACTTATTTCTTCGAGTTTCTTTTTCTTTGCCTCAAGATCATGGCTTGAGATATCATTCCCCAGAAAGGTAGCTCTTAGGTCACTGTCCGTTTCATTTAAACTGACAGCATTTTGAAAATTGGGATCATCATAGCCTTTCATTTTATGAATACCATCATTAGCTAATTGCATTCCTACTAAAACAGAGATTAACATGAGAGCGCTTAAGCATAAGCTTTTTAACATGAACATCTTCATAAAAAATGGCTCCCTTACTTCTATTGTTTATTGGTTGATTGCTCAACATCCTTGTTAACTTTTTCAGCCTGCCAGTAAAATTCACTAAATACATCAGCAAGCGCGTCAGCTGACCGATTTAATTCTTCAAACGTATTATCCACTCCGCCAAATTCAATCAAGATTGCATTATTGGAAAGGTTTTGGTTGTAGATACTATTAGACCCAGCTTCATTTTTAATGATTACTCCCCTGCTTAAACCCTTATATTTTTTTTGCAGTTGATTGTGGAGTTCAGTTGCTAGTTTTGCATTCTTTTCATAATTTGGGTTTTTGCCACCGATTACAAACGCAAGCTTTGCAAAGGACTTTCCATTAATGCTAACTGTTGTTTGGTTCTTGCGGCGTGAATCTCTATGAATATCAATAAAGTAATTTAAATCACGGTTCGATGCCATGGCTGCTTGAACAACCGGGCGAGATTCCTGGTACGATTTTGGGTAACCTAAACCTTTTTTATTTAAGTTCGCCTGTATATCAGTTTTATCAATAAAAGTACCGATTCCTCGATCCTCTAAGCTCGTTTTTAATTGATCGCCAATTTTGGTGACGTTAATTTGTGAATGGTAAGCTTTATCAGGATCTGTCACACCTTTGAGATAGGGTAAATAAGATTCCCGCGTATGTGTAAAATAAACATATACAACCTTGTGATTCCCTGTTGTTTGTCCCGGTGTTGAAGGGGGCTTTTCACCTGATGGCTTCTCGATACCTTCTAAATTTTGCAAAGAAGCCTCCCTCTCTGCTTTCATAATTTCGATAGGAGGTGCAGATTCAATTGGCATATTGGTGTAATTAGTTCCCTCTCCAGCCACAAGAATTTTCCCATCAAATTGAAAGAATCCGGGAAGCTCTCTGCCAAGCAGGCTTCGGGGATCATTTAAATTTATATTGCTTGATAGTTTAAATACTAAGTTGGTTAATTTAGGAGTTGCCGTCCAGTCTTGTCCAACTGATAAAAAATGATGGTTTTCCCAGCCCATTAATTGATAAAGCAATTCTCCATTCACATTTGTTGCAGCCTGATTTACTGAAGATGACATAGGCCGATATTGTGGCTTTAACGAGGTTAATAATCCACTAATAGAGAAAATCATTATCATAAATATTAACAGTAATCCAGCGGCTTTTAGTAAACTTGATCCTTGTACCATAACAAACGTTCCTGAATTTCTAGCTTTCATGGTTCCACCTCGCAAATCGGATTCTAGTAAATGTTATGAAGATACTAGAATCGATAGAACCACTAGTTATATTTTCGAGGCACTTCCTGTAAAACATAGATTTCGAAAGTACCTCTAAAAAATTCTTCTATTTTGTATAATACCCAGCATTCTCTTGGTCCACTGCACTATGAAGCGAGGAATTCAATCCGTTCGCAATCAAATTTGCCATATCTTCAATAAAAACGTCTACTTCCTTTGGAGTGACCATTAAATTATGTCCGATCGGAGATAACACCTCATAAATTAATTTTCTTTTTTCATCATCCTCTAGTGTACCAATCATCCCAAGAAACGTCTTACGGTGCTTTTCCTCAGGTAAATCCTCTTCGGTCAATTTTCGCTTTTCTCCGAAACTCATTCCTGCTGGTGCAAGTGCCCTCGAAGGCCGATTTCCTTCACGAAGTTCTTTCCCAAAATGTTTGAGAATAAAATCAATCGTATCACTTGTAATGGAGACGGCATCGACAACGGTCGGAACTCCAATCGCAATGACAGGAATACCCAAGGTTTCCTTACTCAGTTCTTTTCTTTTATTACCGACACCGGAACCAGGATGAATGCCTGTATCAGAGATTTGGATCGTCGAATTCACTCTTTCAATCGATCGTGATGCTAGTGCATCAATGGCAATCACAAAATCAGGTTTTGTTTTTTCAACAACTCCAAATATGATATCACTTGTCTCAATCCCGGTTAAACCCATAACACCAGGTGATAGTGCACTTACGGATCGATAGCCTTCTTCGACATTTTCCGGCTGAAGCTGAAAAAGATGACGCGTAACCAACAAGTTTTCACATACCATGGGTCCAAGTGCGTCGGGGGTTACATTCCAATTTCCGAGCCCAACAACAAGACATGAATCCGTCTTTTTAATCCCAGTCCCCTCCAAAAAGTAAGCAAACTCTCTAGCGAAAATTTCTTCCACCTTTTGCTGTACCTCTGTATTTTGCTGGCGAATCCCTTGAACTTCCACCGTTAAATATCTACCAGCCTTTTTGCCAAGCTGTTGTTCACCTTGTTTGGTCACTTCAACTAATGAAATCTTTATGTCATCAACATCTTTTTCCTTAATAATCACGCCTTCAATTTGTGAAAGATCCTTCTCTTGCCCGACAGTTCCTTTCTGCTGTGTAAGGACCATTTCCCTTGCTTCAATTGCCAAATCCGTTCGAACAGAGTACTGACTTAAGTCAATCGACTCACCCATTATTATTCACTCCCATCAAAATTTTCCTAAAATCTAGAAACTATTCCCTATTTTTGCCCTTTCCGGCATAAATCATGCAAATGATATTCTTCTTCGTAGAAACAAGTATTGCAATATAGGCTCCTATTTGATAAAATATTTCATGTTCTGAATTATTTTTTATGAATGTTAAGTCGAGTTCATATAGTGTCTCGATTCTTTGTAGGAGGTGAAAGTAATGCCTAATATTAAATCTGCTATTAAGCGTGTAAAAACAAGCGAAGCTCGTAATGCTCAAAATACAACTGCGAAATCTGCAATGCGTACTGCTGTTAAGAAAGTAGAAGCTGCTATTTCTACTAACGACGGTGCTGCTGCTAAAGAAGTATTTGCAACTGCTGCTAGTAAATTAGACAAGGCTGCTGCAAAAGGTCTTATCCACAAAAATGCTGCTGCTCGTAAAAAATCCCGTCTAATGAAAAAAACTAACGCTCTATAATTTAGCGTAAAAAAACGATTCCCTTTAACAGGAATCGTTTTTTTATTTCTTCAAATGAAATAGAAACATCTCAATCAATAAAGCTTTATTCATGCCTCCTGTTTTCATTTGGTAGTCCGCTTCAGCAAGGCGGTCAATTATATTAGACAATTCTTCATCTGTAAATTTAGGAGCTTGACCGAGTGCAAGTTTGACTCGGAATGGGTGTGTTTTCAAGAAACCTGCTATTTGCTGCTGTCCATATCCTCTTCTCGAGAGCTCCTTCACTTGATAAATTAACCTAAATTGTCCTGCCAACAATGCCAGAATCTTAATCGGCTCTTCATTTTGTTTTAACAAATCATAATAAATTCTTAAGGCTTCATCGAGTTTTCGCTGAACCACTTTTTCAATGAGCGTAAAAATATTTTGCTCAAGTGAACGAGCAACTAATTTTTCCACTAGGCTGACATCAATTCTTTTTTCATCTGCAGCGTATAATGCTAATTTGTCCACTTCACCTGTAATCATAAACATATTTGTTCCAACCAATGCGAGCAATTGTTCAATAGCATCAGGTTCGAATTCAATCCCACTTCTTTTCGCCCTGCTCTTTACCCAGTTCCGTAAATCATGTTCATTTAACTTTTTGGCTTCGACTATTTCAGCATTTCTTTTTAATTCTTTCGTTATTTTTTTCCGTTCATCCAATTTTTCATATGGTGCCGAAATAACTAATACTGAGTAGGGTGCCGGCTCTTTTAAATACATTTCGAACCTAGATAAATTGTGATCAATCTTTTCTTTTGATTTTTCAGCCGTTAAAAAAACAGGATTATGTAAAAAGATAACTTTCCTTTCACCTAAAAAAGGAAAAGTTTCCGCATCTTCGATTGCAACCTCAATTGGCGTTTCCTCTAAATCATAGCTTGCAAAATTAAAATCCTTTTCTTCTTCGTTTAAAATATGGTTAAGTAATAATTGCTTTGTTTCATTTATTAAGAATGTCTCTGTTCCAAATAATAAATAAATAGGAGCAATTTCCTTTTGTTTAATTTTTCTCCAAATATCCACTACCATTTGTCAGCGCTCCCCTTCTCCCACTCATATATATGGTAAAGAAGCTTGGACA
This sequence comes from Bacillus sp. ISL-75, assembly GCF_018613095.1. NCBI lineage: Bacteria > Bacillati > Bacillota > Bacilli > Caryophanales > Bacillaceae > Bacillus > Bacillus sp. ISL-75. The sequence goes on along the minus strand of NZ_JAGGQX010000042.1, from coordinate 39,029 downwards.
ATTTGACAAGCATTTAAAGGGAATTAGCACTTATCAATAAGTGCTAATTCCCAATCTATAATGAACGCCTGCAATAGAAGCCCTAGGATATTCTATTGTCTGGCGGAGTTCCTTGTGTAAGTTTAGTGTAGCCTTTTATCAGTCTCACTATTTTGACAACTCTTGTCAGTTAAGGAAAGCATTTTGATGTACGCTGGATTTTTTCTTGAGAATGACTTATACTATATGTGAAATAGGAGGGGTAGACTGTGAATGAATTTGAAAAAGATGTGCAAAGTAAACGAAACGACGCGATTGATTCTGGGGTAGGATTTGGGGTTTCCTTTGGTTTTTTTGCCATAATGTTTATTGTTGCTACAGTCATTAAAGTAATCGGTTCATAATGAATGGCTACATATGGGTAATTTTGGAGACTGCATTCGTGCAGTCTTTTTTAATTTTTCTTGAGATGCTTTATCCTATGGTAGATAGGGAGAAATGGTTCCTTTTCCTTGATAAAATTTATAGGTTATTGCTCCTTGCTGATCTGTTCGAAAAATAACTGTATTTGTTTTTCTTAATCGGTTAATCACTTCTGAATGTGGGTGGCCAAAACGATTTTTTTCACCGACCGAAATTAATGCTATTCTTGGGTTAATTTGATTAATAAAAGATTCTGCACTTGATGTTTTACTCCCATGATGACCAGCTTTTAAAACATCAACCTTTAAATTAGGATATTTTTTTATTATTTTCTCTTCCCCCTCTTGATCAAGATCTCCACCAAAAAACCAACTAACTCCCCCTAATTGAGCAATAAAGGCAATGGAGCCGCTGTTTCTTTCACCAGTAAAATTCTTTTCAGGTGAAAGGATATAAAATTCATTTTCCCCGCTAATCCACTTGTCTCCTTCTGACACTTTTATGACAGCAATGTTTTTCTTTTTCGCCTCCTCCAAAATGGCAAGTTCAGTAGTTGATGGCTCAACTACTGAAGGCATTAGGATTTGTTTTACTTCAAGCTCTTTTAATATCGAGAATGTCCCCCCAATATGGTCCATATCCCCATGTGTTAAGATTAGTTTGTCAATCTTGGTAATACCTTGTCCTTTTAAAAAGGGAACCACTACATCCCTTCCTACCTCAAAGGCACTGGCTCGTTCCCTCCACTTTTCTTCTGTATAATTCATTGTCCCGCCTGTATCAATGAGATAGGTTCCTTCACCATGTGCAAGGTGAATCAAAATACTATCCCCTTGGCCAACATCAATCATGGTCACTTCACCATATGGATATAACCAGTTCCAGCCTTGTTGAAAAATAATCAGCACAGCACTCAATACGATTAGATGGATCTTCCTTTTCGGATACGCTTTAGTTTCCCAAATAAAAAAAATCAAAAGCAGGATAAAAATATACATAATGAGTAAAAACCAATTTGGTCTTCCAGGGATAAAGCGGAAGAGGGTAAAATCAGCAAGATATTCTATAAGATAATTGGAGAGGCTAATGATTGTTCTGAAAATACTAATAAGTATAAGCGGAGTTTTTCCGAACATAAACTGGATGATAAACAAAAGGTACAATCCTGGGAGGTATACAAATGAAAAAAGAGGAATATAGACCATATTGGCGATGATACCTATCATTGAAACCTCAAAGTAATGATACAGTAAGAACGGGAGTGCAGCTAATTGAGCAACTAACGAAGTCGCAAGCATACGCGTTATCGTCTTTTCATAGCCTTGCAAAATATATGGAGCAGACAAAATGATCACCAGACTCACTGAGAATGAGAGTTGAAAGCCAGCATCAAAAATCACCATTGGATTAAAAAATAAATAGAAAATAAATGCCAAGCTTATAGCATCCAGGGGAAAAAGCTTCACGCGAGCTCTTAACTTTACAGTAAGTAACACGAGGAAAATCATCATAGCTGAGCGAATAACAGATGGTGAACCGCCTGTCAGAATGACATAAATCGGCAGGATGATGAGAAGAAAATTGATCATAAACTGTCTCGTTAGTCCGAATCGAATGCCGATATAAAAAACCATCGCAATTAATAACGAAACATGGAGTCCAGAAATGGCGAGCAAATGAACAATACCGGTTTTTTGGTACGCAGTTAAAACTTCCGGGTCAAACAAATTTCTGTCACCAAATAGTAAGGCGGCGGAAAGTGAAGCGATTTCTATCGGAAAATGTGACTCAAGATAATTAATACCAGAATATCGAAGTTGTTTTATCAATTCCAATGGAGAAGGATTCATCTGAGAGCAAGTTTGCAATGGGTTTTCTTGTAGCTCGATGATCCAATAAATGTCCTTCCTAGATAAATACTTTCGGTAATTAAAAGCATTGGGGTTTTTGGCAATCGCCGGTTTTTCCAGAGTGCCTGACACCCTGCATAAACAATGATAAAAGGTTTTCGTCTTTAATAGATCTTTTTCTTGTTCTGATTGGATTTTGTAGCGGATGAGGAGTTTTTCCTTGTACCGTGCATCGGCAGCCTGCACTTGTAATAAGTCACCATCAATTTTTGGGTCCTCGGTATATTGAAGATAAAAGGTGGTAGTGGATGGGGGGATGACTGTTTTATTGGTTGAGACTGCGTGTTGACCGATAAACAAGAAGGTCAAAAAACACACAGCTACAAGCCCAAGTTGAAATTTCATAAATCGTTTGTATTTATATAGAAGATAAAGATACAGGGTTTGTAATAAGAAAAAAGGAAGAAATATTAATTGAACACATAACACACCTAATAAAGCTGCAATTGCAAAATAAATATATTTTCCATTCATTTGACTTCTCCATTTAGGTATTTTCATTACAAAATACGGAAGAGCCGGAAATAACCGGCATCAATCCGTAGAATTATTGACTAACCTTCCGTAAATCAATCACTGACTCATGCAGCTCTACCTTCTCAATGGTAACATTTGCCTGCTGAAAAAGTTCAATTGCATACGGGTGATTTTTATAATCCTCCGCGTAATAAACGGTTTTAATACCCGCTTGGATAATCGCTTTACAGCATTGTAAGCAGGGGAAATGGGTAACATAAATTTCAGCTTCTGCAGTCGGCACACCAAATTTAGCACATTGAAGCAGCGCATTCATTTCAGCGTGTATGGTTCTGACACAGTGATTGTCAATCACGAAGCAACCTTCATCAATACAATGGTCTCCACCAGCTATTGAACCATTATAGCCACCAGCAATAATTCGTTTATCCCTTACAATTGTAGCTCCCACTGTCAGCCTAGTACATGTGCTTCTTAGTGCGAGCAAATGGCTTTGTGCCATAAAATATTGATCCCATGAGATTCGTTCCACTTCTCCCACTCCCTTTTATGTTCATTCACTTAAGTTTAATAGTGATTGTCCCTATAGGTCAATTAGAGATTTACTATATAGCAAGTAAATCTTTAAATTTTTCGAATGTTTTGTCCCCGATACCGCTTATATTTTTCAAGTCTTCAATCGCTTTGAAAGGGCCATTTGTATTCCTATATTCAATAATGGCAGCCGCTTTGGCTGGACCAATGCCAGGGAGATTTTGCAATTCAGTTTCATCGGCCTTATTTATATTAATTTTTGATTCTTTTTGATTACCGCTGGTAGTAATTTGGCTGCCGCCCATGGGTGCAGAAGGAAGTCCTTCCTCTCCCTTAGCAGGGATGTAAATAATCATTTCATCTTGGACATGCTCGGCAAAATTCACCTGACCTTGGTCGGCCTTGTCCGTTAAACCACCCGCTCGACTGATAACATCAATAACCCTCTCACTTGTATTTGCTTGGTATACTCCTGGAAGTTTGATTTGGCCCTTGACATCTACCATTATTTTCTCTGGCAATTCCGGAGGATTTGCAGGTTTCGTCTTTTCTGTTTCCTTCTCTTCCCCTTGAAATTTCTCTTCACTACTTAGGGAATTAGTGGGAAGGGGCTCAGGGGCATCATTGACATAAAAAAAATAAAATCCACCGAGTGCAATAATCGCAACAACTACAACAATGATCTTGTGTTCAATCAACCAGTCTTTCACTTGAATCCTTCCTTTCTAAAGGTATATTTCACTTACAGATTTCATATGGTTATAAAAGAAACTTGCATGCGAAGGAGGGTCGGAACAATGAAAATAGGCATTATCGGTACCGGTAATATGGGGAGAATATTGGTGGAGGCCTTGATTGACGGAAAAGCCATTTCCCCTTCCTCTATCATGATTACAAACAGGACAAAATCAAAAGCTATGGTGCTTAAAGATAAATATAGGGAACTAAGGGTTGGAGCGAATCCAAGAGAAGTTGCCGCGGAGTCCGACTTGGTATTTATTTGTGTAAAACCATTAGATGTATTTCAAGTTCTAGATGAAATTAAACCACATTTAAGCCCAGAAAAATGTCTCATTTCTATAACGAGCCCTATCAGTACAAGCCAAATTGAAAAGAAGGTTTCCTGTTCAGCCGTAAGAGTAATCCCAAGTATTACGAATCGCGCATTATCTGGGGTGTCATTGATTACTTATGGGGAAAATTGCAGTGACCATTGGAAAAGGAAAGTGGAGAAATTAATTACGAAGATTGGGGTGCCGTTTCATATTGATGAAAAAATAACTAGGCCTGCCTCTGATATCGTTAGCTGCGGGCCAGCTTTCTTCAGCTATCTTCTCCAAAGTTTCATCCAAGCGGCAGTAAAAGAGACAGAAATTGACGAAGATGCCGCTACAATTATGGCAAGTGAAATGATTGTGGGAATGGGTGAATTATTAAAGCAAGGGCATTATACGCTTTCATCACTGCAGGAAAAGGTATGTGTAAAGGGCGGGATAACCGGTGAAGGTATAAAAGTACTGGATAACGAGCTCGGAGACGTATTTGAGCACCTATTTCAGGCTACGCAGGCAAAATTTAAAGAGGATCTAGATAAAGTAGAGACGCAATTCTCTAATTATTAATTTCGCCATTTACTGACAAATTCCTTCTTTTCTCATAATAAAAAGCCATCTTTTTTTTAGATGGCTTTCTTTATTTTTTTCGCTACAAAAAAGATTCGCTCTGATTGTGTTGAGGGCTTAGCATCTTTAAAATCAGCACAAACCTCCAACAATTCAAAACCAGTCTCGACTAACCAGTCTGAATATTGCTGGACTGGATATGTTCGTTGAAAATGAATCTCATCAAATCGGTCATACTTTCCTGTTCGTTCATCCAAAACAAAAAAGCTTAACTCATGTTCCACACTATTCGAACTTTCTCCAGAGAAGCTATTCCAGATAAATGAGACATGATCCTCACTAGAAGCAAAGGTTTGATTAATGAATAAATGAGAAATTTTATAAATTGAATGAACATCAAAAATCAAAATGCCTTCATCGCTCAAATGCTGGAAGGCGTTTGAAAAGGTCGCCATAACTTCTTGCTCGCTCTGAAGATAATTTAACGAATCACAAAAAATACCGATGACATCAAATTCCCCCTGGCCCTCCAAATCAGCCATATTCTGCTGAAAAAACGGAATTTTAACCCCATCAGCCTCGGCCTTCACCTGTGCCACAGCTAGCATATCCTCAGATAAATCCACTCCCGTTACTTGAAAGCCGTCTTTCGCTAACCGGACGGAGAGCTCACCTGTCCCACATGCTAGGTCCAGCAAGCGAGTGCCAGTAACGTTATAGTTCACGCATTTATCTTTGACAAACTGGACCCACTCATCATATGGTGCGTCCTTCATCAGTTCATCATAGAGATAGGCAAATTGCTGATAGCTCATGTATTTAGCGCACTGTGGATGTCTTCCAACGGCGCATCGCCCCATAGACGCTCCAATTTGTAATAGCTTCTTTCGTCACGATGGAATACGTGGGCAACAACATCGCCAAGATCAATCAACACCCATCTTGCTTCATCATAACCCTCAATTCTTTTTACGTCATATCCATGTTCTTGGGCTTTTTCTTTCATTTCCTTTGCAATCGCCTGTACTTGTTTATCTGAGTTTCCGTGACAAATGATAAAGTAATCAGCAATTAAAGAAATCCCCTTCATATTTAGGGCTAAAATGTCTTCAGCACGTTTGTCATCCGCTGCTTTAACAGCAATTTTTAGTAGTTCTTGATTATCCATTAATCAATCCTCCAGTTTTTTGATTAGATCATTGTACGTATAGAATGTATCAGGGTATATTGTTTGATTCTTTTTTAATAAAAACATGATCGTATTTTGAATGGCCTTAATTAGTGCTTTATCTAAATTTTCTTTAGCCATATCTCGTACCTCTTCCACACCTGGAAAATGACGGCCTGGTTCAATGTAATCGGCTAAATAAATAATTTTATCCAGTAAAGTCATTCCTGGTCTTCCCGATGTATGATAACGGATTGCTTCCAAAACTTCACGGTCGCTGATGTCCGCTTCTTTTTCCACCAAGTAGGCCCCTGCAGGTGCATGCCACAATTCCGAATTAAATTCAAGCAAATCCTGCGGAAATCCTTGGCCAGTAATAATTTCCTTCATTTCGTCTTTTGGACGAAATTTGGCATAATCATGAAATATCGCAGCTAATTCCGCTTTTTGTTCATTGCCGCCATATTGCTTTGCAAGTGCTATTGCTGTCTCCATTACTCCCAAAGTATGTTGATAGCGATGATCGGTTAATTGTTCCTTTACAAGCTTTAACGCCTCTTCACGTTCCATATAAATGCTTCTCCTCGATATATTGAACGACCGGATCAGGCAGTAGATAACGAACGGTCTTTCCGTTTTTCACCCTATCTCTAATCATACTAGATGAAACATCCAGTGCCGGAACATCTACATAAAGGATAGGGTAGTCTGTCTGACTACTATATGCCGGTCTTTCAACTCCAACAAATTGGACAAGTTTAATAAGTTCGTCAATTTTATGCCATTTCGGCAGATATTCAATCATATCCGCCCCAATAATAAAGAAAAACTGATGATCTGGAAACTGGTCATTAATCATTTTCATGGTATCAACTGTATAAGAAGGGCCTTGCCTATGAAGTTCAATCGTTTCCACTCGAAAAGCAGCATTTCCACCGATTGCTAATTCCAGCATTTGCAGGCGATCTTCGTTTTTAATCGATTCTGATTTTCTCTTATGGGGAGGCTCTTGGTTTGGCATAAACCAAATTTCATCAAGCTGAAGAGTGGAAAGAACCTCATTTGCAATTAAAAGATGTCCATAATGCGGAGGATCAAAGGTTCCTCCCAATATTCCCACCTTCAACATGCGATCGTCTCCTTATACATTCAATTATGGAAGTTTAATTGTTTTCTTTTCCACAGACTCTTTATAAAGGACAATGGTATTTCCGATAAGTTGAACAATTTCTGCACCCGTACCTTCAGCTAACTGCTCAGCAACGGCCGCTTTGTCTTCTTCACAATTTTGCAAAATGCTGACTTTAAATAGCTCTCTTGCTTCGAGTGCATCAGCAACTTGTTTAATCATATTTTCGTTTACTCCACCTTTACCTACTTGAAATATCGGATCTAGGTGGTGCGCCTTTGAACGTAAAAAACTTTTTTGCTTACCTGTTAACATGTTCTTCCTCCTAATTGTTTTAACACATTATCTCTCATTCTTTCCACATCAGGGAAAATTCCCGTCCATTTTTCAAAAGCAAGTGCTCCCTGATATACAAACATATCTATCCCGTTTTGGATGCTTGCTCCATTAAGACGCGCTTCTTGTAAAAATTGCGTTTCAAGCGGATTGTATATGATATCACAAAAGACGGTTTGATTCTTTATTTTATTTAGTGGGAATGGCTGCTCATTAATTTTTGGGGACATGCCAATCAGTGTCGTTTGAATAACTAAATCATATTCCCCTAATGATTCACTTGCCTCTTCAAACGAACAAGCACTAGAAAAAACTGAATAAGGACATTCTTTGATTAGTTCCCAGGCTTTCTCTATCGTGCGATTGGCAATGTTCAAGACGAGCGGGTTTTCCTTTGCCAAAGTTAAATAGATGGCTCTCGCAGCCCCGCCTGCTCCAATAATCAGAACCTTTTGGTCTGTTATTTTAGGCAGAAAAGCATTTAAGCCTTTTAGAAAACCAGGGCCATCTGTGTTATAGCCAATTAGTTGACCGTTTTCATTTACAACGGTATTCACCGCCCCGATGTTCGCTGCCAATTCATCTATGCCATCCAGAAAGGGAATAATTTTACTTTTATGTGGAACAGTTACATTAAATCCACTGACGCCCAGCGCTTTTAATCCCTTGACAGCATCATGTAAATCCACTTCCTTAACTTGAAATGGCAGATAGGCTGCATCGATGTTATAAAATGAAAATAAATCATTGATCATAACCGGAGACATACTATGTCCGATTGGATTCCCCAAAACAGCAAATAATTTCTTCATCTGAATTCCCCCCACCCAGATCAGCAAATGAAAACCTGACCTTAAAGATATCTATTTATATTAAGGATTTTCGAATTAATGCTTGTACACCTTTTGGTACATAGGCCGCTACTTTTGCACCCGCCTCATTTACGGTAATCCAACCAAGTCCTGAGAAAACGATATCCGTTTTTGCTTCTTTCACAATAAATTCCTGTTTCACAAGCTCAGGAAAAGATTCTAATTGTTCCATACGAGGCGGTGTCAGCATTTCCCCCACATGCTTTTCGTAGAGTTCGTCCGCATTCTCGATTTTGGTCCTGTGAATATTCAATTCATTGGAAACATAACAAACAAAGGATCTTCGGCCGCCACTAATATAATCAAAGCGGGCCAAGCCGCCAAAGAATAAGGTCTGTCCTTCATTCAATTGAAACACTTTTGGCTTGATTTCTTTTTTGGGGGTGATAATTTTTAAATCCCTCTTATCAACATAATGCGCCATTTGATGATGGTTGATAATACCTGGCGAATCAATTAATGATTTTTCATCATCAAGTGGAATTTTGATAATATCCAACGTCGTTCCCGGAAAATGGGAGGTGGTAATAACATCGGATTCTCCTGTTACTTCTTTAATGATTCGATTGATAAACGTAGATTTCCCAACATTAGTACACCCAACCACATAGACGTCTTTACCATTTCGGTGTTCATCAATGGCCGCCGCCGTTTCCTTAACAAATAAGCCTTTCGCAGCACTTACAAGGAATACATCTTCTGGCTTTAAGCCCAGTTCTTTGGCTTCATGCTTCATCCAGTGAATTAGCTTACTATGCTTCACAGATTTAGGCAATAAATCTACCTTATTTCCAACAAGAAGCACTTTATTGCTTCCTACAAAACGGTGTAAACCTGGAAGCCAGCTGCCATTAAAATCAAAAATGTCAACAATCATCACGATTAAGGCATCTGACTTTCCCATTTCATTTAATATTTTTAAAAAATCATCGTCGGTTAAGCTAACATCCTGAACCTCATTATAGTGCTTAAGACGAAAACATCGCTGGCAAATAATCATTTCTTTTTCCAAGGCCGATGTTGGGGCGTATCCTAGTTCCTCTGGGTTTTCTGTTTGGACCTTTACTCCACAACCCATACAAATATGTTGATGTTCACTCACACATTAATCCTCCCATTGAAGCATACCTTTTTTTCGAAACCAATTTAAAATTCTTCTCTCGGCAAAGCGGTTAAATTTTGTAAAAAATCCGTCAGTCTGTGCAACAGGGACAACCAGGATCGTATGAAAACCACCCCGGTTCCCGCCAAGTACATCTGTCAGTAACTGATCTCCAATTACCACTGCCTCTTCTTTTTTAATTCCCATTTGTGAAATGGCCTTGTGAAAGGCAATGGCAAACGGCTTCCTAGCTCTAAAAATAAAGGGGATTTTTAAAGGATCAGAAAAGGCTTTGACACGTTCTTCATTATTATTAGAAACAATTGTCACGAGGATATTATGTTTTCGAATTTCATCAAACCATTTGATTAATTGAGGAGTGGCATTGGGGCGATCCCATTCCACTAACGTATTATCCAAATCAGTAATGATCCCCTTAATCCCTTTTGCATTCAACTGTTCAGCGGATATATCAAGAATGCTTTTAACATGTTCATTCGGTAAAAATTGTTTTAGCACTAAGCTTACACCTCATTGAATTCCAAATATAATCGTTCAATATTTTTTTCTTGTACAATCATAACCAATTTTAACCTTTGTTTCAAAGATTAAATGTAATTTGTTTATAGTCTTATTATTCATCAAAAACTGATAATACATGATTTTTAAATTTGATTACTCGCTCTAAGAGAGACTAAATCTTTCAAAAATAGGATGTGATTAAAAAAATGAAAAATATTTTTCGACAAATATCTTCATTTCACACAATTGTGGATAAAGTTATTAACATTATACCCATTGAATCATACACTTTTCATCATTTTATAAACAAAGTAATCACAAGTTATCCACCAGAACCTGTGGATAGTTAGAACGATTGTTCTATAGGAATAAATTTGGTAGATTTAGGGTACACCAATTGAACATACCATTTTATGTTTTTGATTCATATATTAGAACAATTTATTTTCAAGTCGGAGGTGGATTCTGCCGTGCGGAAACTGTCAGATGAATTATTAATTGAGTCATATTTTAAAGCAAGAGAATTAAACTTAAGCCCTGATTTTATTGGACTTATTGAGTCAGAAATGCTCAGACGCTCCTTATACCATAAAATAAAAATGTCATCATAAAATTAGCAATAGCCCTATTAGGGCTTTTCTTTTTGTCTAGCCTCAAGCCCAAGTCTCTGAGGATGTTTTTCGTTACTGATTTCTCAAAACCCCAAGTTTTTCTCCAACCTTAATGTCCTTAGGTGTCTGAACGTTTGAATCCATTTGAAAAATATCTTTTTCGAATAACAGGACTACGGTCGAACCAAAACTAAAATAAGCCATTTCGCCGCCCTTCACTAATTCTGATCCCTTGTGTGTGGTTTCAATTGAATTAACAAACATAGCCCCTACCTTCACGATTGCAACATGCCCATAATCCGTTTTCACTTCAGTTATAACTCGAAAATTCTTGGCGAGTGTTCTAACCCCATATTTTAGCCCCAGCTTATTGACTGGATATGATTTTGAACCAAGCGTCCATTGTTTGGTGACGATTCCATTGACAGGGCTGTGAATACGATGATAATGACTTGGACTTAAATAAAGAATCATGTATGTACCATTTAAATACTTGGTTAACAGTTGTTGATTTCCCAGCATTTCTTCAATTGAATACGTCTTTCCTTTGACATGAATATCACTCGTCTCTTTAATCGGACCCACATCTTCGATAACCGCATCCACCGGACTGACAACTGAATTCTCACCTTTATCAATTTCTCTTGCATCCTTTTTCAATGTCCTGACAAATAAATCATGAAGAGTAGGGTACTCTGACAAGCCCTTCTCCATTTCTTCTTGATTTAAATGATAAATCTTTGCAAAGGATGGTACCACGAAACGACTGACATGTGAACGAGCAAACCTTCTTAAAATTCCTGATGTCCACCTTCCATTTGTTAACTCAATCAATAGACGATAAAAGCCCTGGATCATCTAACTACCCCCAAATAGTGTAAAAATACTCTTTACGAAAAGACATAAAACGCTTAAAATTAAATAATATATAGAATGAATGTAAGAAATTGATTTACCTTCCGGCTTGTAAGAAAGGAGTGGTGTGGAGCATGTTTTTATTAGACGTACTAGATCAAACAATAAAAAAACTTAAATCACAAACAGCTAATGTTATCACTTTAACAAACTTATCATTGGGCGGTTTTGCCATTGTATTCGGTCTTCATGGGAATTTGAGATTAAGCCTGCTGTTAATTTTTATTGCCGCATTGGCCGATCGTTTTGACGGCATGATTGCAAGAAAATTTAATATTGAATCCGAGTTAGGAAAACAATTGGATTCCATGAGTGATATTATATCATTTGGCGTGGCACCTGCACTATTACTATATCAAGGAATTTTACATGAATTTGGCGGACCGGGTTCATTTTTTACGGTTTTCTACATCGGTTGTGGCGCCTTCAGATTAGCACGCTTCAATATAACGGAAAGCAATGGCTATTTTACTGGTCTACCAATTACAGCAGCAGGATGCTTGGCAACCTTAAGCTTTTTAGCCATTCCCTATATCCCTTCCCAAACATTCTTATTTATCATCATCATTCTATCATTCCTAATGGTCAGTCCATTTAAACTGAAAAAAGTATAGAAATAGCAAGAAAGCATCAATCAGTCCATGGTTGATGCTTTTTTTCACAAAAAAATTCCTACTTAAATAAAAAAGTTTATGGACAGACACAATTTCCCTTTTCCTTCATAGGAATTAATAATAGGCGAATAAGCCAAAAAAGACGGGGGTAGATGTGGATGTCTGGAATCTTAACAGCTCTCGGATATTTAATGAAGGAATTCTTATTTCTTGTTTCCTATGTAAAAAATAATGCCTTTCCTCAACCCCTATCTGCCGCAGAAGAAAGAAAATATCTTCGATTGATGGCAGAGGGAGATTCCCATGCGCGCAATATGTTAATTGAACACAACCTAAGATTGGTCGCGCATATAGTAAAAAAATTCGAAAACACTGGGGAGGATTCGGAAGATTTAATATCAATTGGAACCATTGGGTTAATTAAAGCGATTGAGAGTTACTCCGAGGGGAAAGGAACAAAGCTCGCCACCTATGCCGCACGTTGTATTGAGAATGAAATTTTAATGCATTTACGAGCTCTTAAGAAAACAAAAAAAGATGTTTCCTTGCATGATCCAATTGGTCAAGATAAGGAAGGAAACGAAATATCATTAATCGATGTGCTTAAATCAGAATCAGAAGATGTGATTGATACGATTCAGCTGAACATGGAGCTGGAGAAAGTGAAAAAATATATTGAAGTGCTGGATGACCGAGAAAAGGAAGTAATCATCGGGCGATTTGGTCTTGACCTACAAAAAGAAAAAACACAACGGGAGATTGCCAAAGAATTAGGAATATCACGAAGTTATGTTTCAAGGATTGAAAAACGCGCCTTAATGAAAATGTTCCATGAATTCTATCGAGCCGAAAAAGAGAAGAAGAAAAAGTAGAAAAGCGGAAGCGCCCGTTTAGCGGCGTATGGACTGGAGCGCTTCGACTGAGATAAAGGAAACACGGAGAGCGTAGCGATCCGATGTTGACTTATCGTAGGGAGAAGAGCGAAGTCCACTAGCCGCTGGGCGCTGGAGCTAGACAGTTATCTAAGTTCAAAATTTTATATTTTTAATTTTAAGCAAAAAAAACAGAGCTAAAGTTTATTTCAGCTCTGTTTTTCCATTTTGTAAAGGATTATTCCACTTCATTCCACCATCAATAGATTCATATACATCATTCTTATAAGTAGTGAAGGCTATTTGGTTCGGATCTCTTGGATTAATCGCTAAATAAGTAATTGGATTATCATAATCAAGGAATGGGAAAGCGATATTCTTTTGTTCTCCAGTTGCAGGATTGATTGTTTTTAATAGTACTTTTTCGTTTTCCACACTTGAAAATAAAATCGAGTCTCCACTAAATGTAAGTGCAGTAACCATAAATGGATCTGTAATTTGCTTCATGGTGTTCCCATTGTCGGTCGAATAAAAAATACCAGACCTTGTCGACATCGCGATGATATTGCCATTTTTCGGATGAACCGCGATCATCCCAAATGAATCCGCGTTAAAATCCTTTAATGCACTTTTTTTCCACGTCGCTCCATTATCCAGAGAATAATTCACGCCTTGACCCAATTTTCCATTAGGTTCTTCGTTAATTACATAAAGACCTTTTCCTGAAAAACTCGCACCCACGAAATGGAACAGCGACTGATTATAAAAGGATAATTTCTTGAGGGTTTGTCCTTTATCAACACTCTGAATTATACCGAGTGGGTCCTTAAGACCCGATCCTTTTTGAGGTTGACCACTTGCGATAAAACCAGCACTTATCGCTTGAAAGCCAAAGTAATCATGTTGGTTCGTTGTTGTTTCATACCATTCAGAACCATTATACATTTTTAGGCCGTTATCTGTAGCTACGTACAAAGCAAAATCATTTCCTGGATAGCCAATACCAAGAATCTGACCTACTTTTAATGATTTCGCCTGGATAATATCAAAGTTTACTTTTGCTATCTTTTCCTTTTCAGGTTTCTGTTCTTGGCTTTTATTTGTGCAGCCTGAGGACAAAATCAGCATGATTCCTGTCAAAATAGCAAGATAGACTTTCATTGTAATCTTCACTTTTTTCCCTCCATATTAAACTATGAGGTATTCATTTATGAATCCTTATCCATCCACTTATACCCCAGTCCCCATACGGTTGTCAAATAGTGGTCAACAGGAAATCCCGTTTTCCGTAATTTATCCCGTAAATTCCGAACATGGGAATCAATCGTCCGGTCTTCTGTTGGAGCGGCATAGCCCCATATCGTCGTCAATAGATGTTCCCGGGTAAACACTTTGTTATGATTCTTTAGTAAAAGCGCTAATAAAGAAAATTCCTTTGGTGTGACAGGTATATGCTGATTCTTGTATGAAACATCAAAAGAATCCTCGTTTAATGAAAGACCATTAAAGTCAATGAATGCTGGATGACCTGTTTGTCTTCTTAAGACAGCGTCGATACGAGCAGTTAACTCCTCTTCGTCGAATGGTTTAGAAATATAATCATCAGCACCCATTTTTAGGCCTTTAACAATATCATTTTTTTCACTGCGTGCGGTTAGCATAATGATCGGGATGTCCCAGTTTTTTCGAATCTCCATACACGCTTCCCACCCGTCCATTTCGGGCATCATAACATCTAACAAGATTATATCTGCTTTCCCCTTTTCCAAGTAACAAATTGCCTTGAGAGCGGAAGACATTTTAATGCAGTTATACCCTTTGGGAGTTAAATAAAGAGAAAGTAAATCTAACATTCTTGTTTCATCATCAACGAGCAGTATTTTTTTCACTAGTTTCCTCTCCCGCATATTAAATCTAGAATTAAATTATACTACATACGGTTGAAAAACAAATTTGAAGATTAGGTGAATTACTTTTTTATTCCCTTTTGCATCCCATCCTTCGGGAAGCGTAATGTATAGAATTTTTAGAAAAATAACTATATAATAATGAAAGTACATAAATAAAGGAGGTATATAGAATGACAGCCACTCCATATTCGGATGTGTGGGACCTGGAAATAATTTTTAAAGGCGGCAGTGACTCCAAAGAATTTGCAGACCACTTAACTCTTACTTCAGAGTTAATTGATCTTTTCCAAGCAAAAGCTAGCAGTTGGACTCCACTCAATACAACCGAGGATTCAAAATTCCTACAAGAGTTACTTGAAGACTTTGAGCATGCCGCCAAAAAGCTTCGTCAAGCCGGTGCCTTTGTTGGATGTTTGCAGGCACAAAATACCGAAGACAAGAAAGCATATAACCTGGAAGCAAGAGTGACCAGTTTAAGTGCTGCTTTCCAAACTGCTCTTAGTAGATTTGATAGCTTATTAACAACAATCAACGATGACGTTTGGGTACAGTTGTTAGCAGATGAAAAACTCAAAGTGCTCTCTTACATATTAAATGAACGACGCGATCGTGCAAAAGATAAGCTCTCTAAAGAAGAAGAAGCTATTATCAGCGCCCTTGGTGTGGACGGTTACCATAGCTGGGGTCAACTGTATGATTTAATCGTTGGAAAAATTAAAATCTCGTTTAACGAAAATGGCAAAGAGAAACTACTCTCTGTCGGGCAGGCTTTCAACAAATTTTCCAGCCCAGACAGGGAAATTCGAAAAGCTATTTTTGAAAATTGGGAAAAAGCTTGGGGAGATCAAGCAGACATCTTGGCTAAAACACTTAATCATCTTTCTGGTTTCCGTTTAAGTGTCTACAAAAAGCGTGGCTGGGAGGATGTTTTGAAGGAACCGCTTAGTATTAACCGCATGGATAAGAGAACGCTGGAAACAATGTGGACAGTTATTTCGGAAAATAAACAAATGCTGGTTAAATACCTAGAGCGTAAAGCTACGCTGTTAGGACTTGAAAAATTAAGTTGGTATGATTTAGATGCTCCATATGGAAAAACAGCCTCAAAGGTTTCTTATCAAGAAGGTGCTGAATTTATCGAACAGAACTTTGCTATCTTTGGTGAGAAAATGGCTTCATTTGCCCAGAAGGCGTTTAAAGAACAATGGATCGAAGGAGAAGATCGCCCTGGAAAAGCACCTGGCGGCTTTTGTACTTTCTTCCCTGAAAGTAATCAATCCCGTATTTTCATGACTTATTCAGGCACTCCATCTAACGTCTCAACCCTTGCACATGAATTGGGACACGGATTCCATACATTCGCAATGAAGGGTGTTCATCATCTCAATCGCAATTATGCGATGAACGTTGCTGAAACCGCCTCAACCTTTGCCGAAATGATTGTAGCTGACGCGGCAGTGAAGAATGCGAAGGACGAAGAAGAAAAGCTCGTTTTATTAGATGATAAAATTCAAAGAACGGTTGCGCTATTAATGAATATACATGCCCGTTTCTTGTTTGAAACGCGTTTTTATGAAGAAAGAAAGCAAGGTCCTGTTGCAGTGGAACGGTTGAATGAATTGATGCTTGCCGCACAAAAAGAGGCATATAGCAATGCTTTGGAAGAATATCATCCGTTATTCTGGGCTTCGAAGCTCCACTTCTTTATAACAAATGTTCCATTCTATAACTTCCCATATACATTTGGTTATCTTTTTTCACTTGGTATCTATGCTCAGGCTCTTGAGGAAGGCAGGGGTTATGAAGATAAGTACATTGCCTTGTTAAAGGATACAGCCTCAATGTCGGTCGAGGACCTAGCGCAGAAACATTTACAAGTAGATTTGACGCAACCGGACTTTTGGGAGAAGGCAGTCCGTATTTGTCTTGATGATATTGATGAATTCCTGGCTTTAACTGAAGATAAATAAGATGAAAAAATAAAGCATCGACCGATTATTTTGGTCGATGCTTCTTAATTATTCCGCACTAAGTTCAGCTGAAATAACGCAGCTGATTGCCGCAGTAATGACGATAGCCATCACAACCATGAACATACTCTCCACCCCTTAGATAGATCCTGTTCTTTCTAATTTGAATTTATCATATTTTCACAGAAACTAGCTTAAGGAAATGTGGAGATTTTGTTAACAAACACTTACGGTTATTAGCAATTCGATTTCAATATGATATCATTATGACCCTTTTTCTTTGGTATAAAGAATAGCGACAATAATAAGATATGCAGCGGCATGATTGTTACCTCCTAATTTTTATGACTAGCTAGGTGGTATCCTTCGAAACCCAGAGACTAGCGCCACGACCTTGCATTAGTAAAAACAACATAGTTAAAACCACCTTTCTTATCAGCAAATTTTTTTCTAATTACATCCCACGGTACATAGATGCTTGACGGTCTTTGTTTTGTTCGTAGAGCTTCTCAACCATTTCTTGATGAATAGCTTCTTCCGTGCTTACTTTTCGTTTCTTAATTGTAATTGAAATGAAGAATATATTTAGAGTCATGTCTTACCACCTCCTTAAGAATATTTAGTGTTGAACTCCAGCAACATTTCAACATATGCAATGCATATCCCTTGTGCTCGTAAAAAGGGCACAAAAAGGCCGCAGAAGAGTATCCCTGCGGCGCTGGTTTTTTAGGCACAAAAATACCGCAAGGCGTCATTCTCCCTGCGGCATGGATATGTATAGCAACTTAATTTAAAAAATTAAGCAATCCATTCCAGACTGGTCGAATGTTTGATATTCATATTCAATTGTTACGTTCATTCCAGCTGCTGATACCATACCGTTTAACGCAATCGCTCCAGTTAATGTAAACATCATTTTCCTCGACCTCCTTTTTGGAATTTTTTACTTACTACGGTAATTATATCCATACACAAATACTTTGTAAACCTTTTTGTGGAAACTTTTTTTAAATTAAATCAAAAGCCTAAAAAGGTGTCAGGCACCATGTGAATTTTTCACATGGTGCCTGACACCCAATCATTTTAATGCATTCTCTAGGTCTTCAATAAGGTCTTCTACGTCTTCTAGGCCTACTGAGATTCTTACTAGGCCATCGGTAATCCCTAGTTCAGTTCGGCGCTCTGCTGGAATTGACGCATGGGTCATCCTTGCTGGTACTGAGATTAAGCTTTCAACTGCTCCAAGGCTTTCTGCCAAGGTAAAATATTTCACTTTACTAAGTAATTTGTCTGCATTATCAGCACTCCCGACATCAAACGAAACCATTCCGCCAAACCCTCTTGTTTGTTTTTTAGCGATCTGATGATTGGGATGAGTTTCAATTCCAGGGTAGTAAACTTTTTTTACATTTGTGTGCCCTTGTAGGAATTCAACAATTGCTTTTGTATTTGCTTCCATCTCTTCTAAGCGAATTCCGAGTGTTCTAATTCCGCGAATTAACAGCCATGAATCTTGCGGTCCCAAGATCCCACCGGTAGAATTTTGCACAAAATGGAGCTCCTCAGCAAGCTTTTCACTATTTACCACAGCTAAACCTGCGACCACATCACTGTGCCCGCCAAGGTATTTTGTGGCACTATGCAAGACAATATCCGCCCCAAGTTCGATAGGGTTTTGCCAATATGGCGTCGAAAACGTGTTATCAACAATAGTTAAAAGATTATGTTCTTTCGCAAGCTTTGCGACAGCTTCAATGTCAGTAATCTTTAGAAGCGGGTTTGTAGGTGTTTCTAAATGAATGGCTCTTGTATTTGGTCGAATCGCGCTTAATATCGTTTCAGATTTACTTGTATCCACAAAGGTAGAGTCAATTCCCAATCGATTCAATACTTTCGTCATTACCCGAAATGAGCCGCCGTAAACATCATCAGTTAAGATCACATGATCCCCACTGTTAAACAGCATCATCACAGCTGTCATGGCTGCCATTCCAGAACCAAAGGCAAATCCAGCTTTGCCTCCTTCAAGCTCTTTGATCAATTCCTCAAGCGCATGTCTGGTCGGATTTCCTGTTCGTGAATATTCGAAGCCTTTATGTCCGCCGACACCTTCTTGCTTAAATGTACTCACTTGATAAATAGGAAAGGTAACTGCACCAGTAGCTGGATCGTTACTAATTCCTCCATGAATAAGTTGCGTTTTTCTTTTCATGCTAAATCCCTCCTTCAAAAATCTTCTTACTTAAGTAACGCTCACTGCCGTCTGGAAAAATAACCACAATATTTGTTCCAGGCATTGCCTTTTCTGCCTCTTTAAGTGCAGCATAAAAAGCTGCCCCAGAAGAACTGCCGACTAGAAGTCCTTCCTTTACAACTAATTCCTTTACATGGTTGAAGGCTGTCACATCCGGAACAGTATGGATTGCATCAAAGTAGTCCGGGTCCATATACCCTGGCAAGAATTCCATTCCGATGCCTTCGGTCCGATGCGGACCAGATTCCCCGCCATTTAGGATCGATCCTTCCGGTTCAACGATAACCGTTTTAACTGCTTTTTTATGCTCCTTTAAATACCGAGCAGTCCCCATAAATGTTCCGCCTGTACCTGCGCCAGCAACAAAGATATCAATTTGACCGTCCATTTGATCCCAGAGTTCAGGGCCAAGCGTTTTATAATACGTAGCGGGGTTAGCAGGGTTGGCAAATTGCTGGGGGCAATAAGACCCTGGAATTTCTTTTAGAAGCTCCTCAGCCTTTGCAATCGCGCCCTTCATCCCCATTTCTGTTGGCGTGTGAACGATTTTGGCCCCTAGTGCTTTCATCAGCTCTTGCTTTTCGATACTAAACTTTTCAGGAACACATAATATTACTTGAATTCCTTTGTTTATAGCCGCAAGCGCTAGGCCAATCCCGGTATTCCCTGCCGTTGGCTCAATAACTGTTCCGCCCGCCTGCAATTTCCCACTTGAAAAAGCTTCGTTTAACAGTTCGATCCCAAGGCGGTCTTTTACACTGCCTCCAGGGTTCATAAATTCTAGTTTTGCAAAAATACGAACTCCCTCAGACAAAGGAAATTGTGTAATCTCGACAATAGGTGTATGCCCAATTAGTTCATGTACATTTTTGTAAACCTTCATTTTTCCACCTCTACTAACTATCGTAAAGCTGCCACCATTTTCATAACTAATGTCGCAGAATTAGTTGCCGCTTTATCGATAAATTGGTCAAAAGAAACCTCAGATTCTTTTCCAGCAATATCAGAAAGTGAGCGAATAATGACAAAAGGTACGCCAAAACGGTGAGCCACTTGTGCGATTGCTGCTGCTTCCATTTCGACAGCTTGCAGGTCATGAAATTTTGACCGGACAAAATCGACACGGACAGGGTCCTCCATAAAAGAATCTCCAGTGACAATTAGGCCTTTGACAATTTGGAAGTTTTCAAGTTCTGATGCTGCTTCTTCTGCGACTGTAATTAATTTTTCGTCCGCTAAAAAGGCAGCTGGCAACTGCGGAACCTGGCCATATTCATAACCAAAAGCAGTTACATCTACATCATGATGGCGAACCTCCGTTGAAATAACGGCATCACCTACATTTAGTGCAGGATTAAAGCCACCAGCAGACCCTGTATTGATGATGCAATCAGGCTTATATTTTTCAAGCAGAATAGTAGATGACATGGCAGCGTTGACCTTACCAATTCCAGAACGAAGCAGAATGACATCCACTCCATGCATTTTTCCAAAGGTAAATTCACAGCCTGCTATAGTTTCCTGTGTTTGATTGTCGATATTGTCTCTAAGTAAAGTTACTTCTTCTTCCATTGCTCCAATGATTGCTATTTTCATACTGTGACCTCTTTCTTGTATTCATAATTATTATCAGATTTACTGCTTATAATCTTCCTCGGAACCATACATTGTATCCGCAAACACTATTCTACCGCTTTTGTAATGAGCATGCTACAATGTGCTGCACCTTCTTACATATTCACTCCTAATTGAATACATCAATCCTATGAGTATACTATGGGTTCGTGAAAAACCTGTTCCCAACTTATCATATTTTGCAAATTCGTCACTATTTTATTGTGAGATTGTCTCGAAATGTCTAAAATCACAAAAAACCTCTCGAGATTTCGAGAGGTTTTTTCAATATCGATTACTGATTTAATTCAGCCAGTTCTTCCACCTTGGTAGGTTTCCAACCTTGACCATCAACCCATTGGAGATATACATTAAACTTTTGCTGTTTATCTTTTGAAGCGACGGTGCCAAACGAGCCATTTGTGGTAGACCTATCTCTTCCCAGCCAATAAACGGTCATATTACCTTTGTCTAAACCAGTTGCATAAGAAATGGCATTTAACATTTCTTGCCAGTCAGCGGAAGACTCGTCATAAACTGGAGTATGCTCGCCTGTTTGCGAAGTACCAACAGGCTGCCAAGCTGGATTTTCGGTTGCTTTTATCACATTCGAATTGCCGTCTCCCTCTGTCACCACAGCCTGTGATTCATCTGCATCTTCCGGTGTCGTAGTATCCTCCGATGTGGAAGAATCCTCTGGTGTCGCAGCATCTTCACTTAGTTCTTCTTCTTCTGCAGCAGGATCAGTTACACTGTCATCGTCATTTGTAGTGACAGTTTCAGACTCTTTTTGTTCATCTTTATTTTCCTTTTGCTCTGTTTTTGTACTTTCCTTTTTTGGTGATGCATTGTCATTTCCAGTAGCAAAGATATTATATGCGACAAAAATAATTAGTAAGAGCACAACGATGATTAAACTATTTAAGACGATATTGGTCTTTTTTCTTTTCGAACGGTAACCTGAACGCGAATTAGAATTCAAATCATTAGTCAAATTAATTCCCTCCTAAAATAAAATACGGAAGCTCCCCTTGGTACAAGGAGCCAGACATTTATAGACTCTCAATATTCTAACATGATTTTATGAGAACTTGAAGGAAAAACCATTACCTATTGCATCCCCTTATCTTTTTCATACAGCATTTTAACAATATCAGCAAATAACAAATTTACCCCGCCCTCTGAATCTAGTACATCCAAATTCACTGCCACCAGTACATATTTGGGGTTCTCGTAAGGGAAATAACCGGCGAACCATTTATTATGCAACTGCCTGCCTGCTTCATATTTTCCTGTTTCAGCTGTGCCTGATTTTCCTGCTACCTCATAAGGCAAGTCCTTAAACCATCTTCCTGTGCCGTTCGGGTTCAAGACAACTTCCCGCAATAACTTTTGCAACTTCATCGCGGTATAGGGAGAAATGGTATCTCCTTTTAAGCTTTGCTCCGGAAAATTAACCATCGTCGTACCGTTTTTGTATTCAATTTTTGATACGGCCCTAACCATCTCTTTTTCACCACCTCTTGCGATCGTCGCCATCATATTAGCGACGGCTAGAGGGGTAGCCCGTACTTCATGTTGTCCAATTCCGGACATCGCGGCGAAATTAGCGTCCTTCCTAGCGTCCTCAGAAAGAAACACTCTTCCTTTATCCTCATCCGCGAGCTGTTTAAAATCATTCGTATGATAGATATCCCCCTGCCAGCCAACCGAACCGGTAAGTGACAATTTTTCTGCATAATCTTCTAAAAGATTGGGATTCATTTTTTGTAATTCACTAGCTAGCTCTCCAAAGGTACGATTACAACTCCTTGCAAAGCTATTCGTGAAATCCAACATTCCATAATTGTATTTTAACTCTGGTTTACCATTGATTTTCTTACTGCAATCAAATAGACGCTTCGGGTCATCAAGATTATGGTCTATGGCTGCAGCCGCTACAACCGTTTTGAAAACTGAGCCCATTATCTGTTGCTTCAACATCATATTTGTCATTCCAGCACCATTGTAGGGGTCATTTTTATTAATCGTTGGCCGCGAAACAAGTGACAACACGCTATTATCCTGAATATTAAGGAGAACCAAGCCCCCTTTTTTTATCTGATAGTGGTCAACTAAATTCTCCGCTTTTTGCTGAAGTGTCCTATCCAGGGTTGTCCGAATATTGACAGGATAAAACGGATTGGCCGGATCTACATATCTTACATTAATTCCAAAAAGCGGTGCACCACCGCCGTCAACATGATAAACCAGCTTTGATTTACCTTCAGGGAGCAGGAATTCATCAAAACTTTCCTCCAGCCCTGACACGCCAATTAAGGTTTTCTCCGACAATTCCTTACTCGGATATCGCTTCTTTAACTCTTTAGAATTTTCACCTGTCATCCCAAGCAACTGTTCCGCTGGTACTTGGGCACGTTCAAACTTTTTTTCTATCGCAAATACACCAGGTATTTTTAAGCTATTGATTCTTTCCATTTGTGAACTAGTAAGTTCATATGGTTCAGGGTCACCATAGGCAAAAGGCTTTTTCGCCCCTTCAACAGCCATTTTAAGGACAGTTACTGGTATTCCAGAAATACTTGAAACCTTGTCGGCCTCCCAATCCATTTTTTTCAAAAAGGGAAAAAGGACGAGAACTGCCACCTTTTTATGCGTGAGCATTGCACCATTTCGGTCAAGAAAGTTACCTCTGCCATTATCAATTACCAGTTCTTGAGTTCTTTGTTTGACACTTTCTTCGAGTAAATTTACGTTATGTTTAGAAAAGGTTTCTGTCTCAATTAACTGAATTTGCATTAAACGTACTAAAAGCAACAACAAACCTGTAATAGAAATAATAAGCCACCCAATGGCTCGTCTTCGCCACATAAAAAACACCTCGTCAAAAGTTTTGACGAGGTTTTCTTATTTCAAACAATATTCAAAAGAATAGTTATAATTTCGATTATTTAATGCTGACGATACGGACGCTCATTTCACCGCCGGGAGTTTGAACCGAAACTTGGTCGCCTACTTTTTTACCTAAAAGGCTTTTGGCGATTGGTGAATCGTTTGATATCTTCCCTTCAAATGGATCAGCTTCAGCGCTTCCAACAATGGAATACGTTTCTTCATCCCCATCTGGGAGCTCAACAAATGTAACGGAACTTCCTAATGTTACAGAGTCACTCGCCATAGCGGCCTCTGCAATAATCTTCGCATTGCGAACCATATTTTCTAAAGTTGTTATACGCCCTTCAACAAAAGCCTGTTCTTCTTTCGCAGAATCATACTCAGAGTTTTCAGATAAATCCCCGAAACTTCTTGCGATTTTTATTCTTTCAACCACTTCTTTACGTTTCACTGATTTTAAGTATTCAAGTTCTTGGACAAGTTTTTCTTTACCTGCTTGTGTCATTGGAAATACTTTCTCTGTTGCCAAAACCCTCACTCCTTCTAGTCATTAAGAATTGTGTATGTAAAATATGTAATATTATGCCAATCAGCATAATAGATAGTAGCGCGTCCTTTAATAAAAGGGCGCGCAACAAAAATAATTTTTCCAGTCTGAATTTTTCTATTTAGACTTATCTTTTGCTATTGTTTCATAAAATTGACTTTTGTTCAAGAATTGTTTGAATTTTTGTGACCATTAAATCAATCGCCACATGGTTATGGCCGCCTTCAGGGATAATAATATCTGCATATCGTTTCGTAGGCTCAATAAATTGATTATGCATCGGACGAACAACATTTAAGTATTGGTCAATGACAGAATCAAACGTCCGACCGCGATCTCTAATATCACGAGTCAAACGGCGGATTATTCTTAAATCAGCATCTGTATCAACGTACAACTTGATGTCCATTAAATTCCGGAGCCGCTCGTCCTCAAGGACTAAGATTCCCTCTAAAATAATAACATCTTGGGGTTGAACTGGAATCACTTTGTCAGAACGGGTGTGAATTGAATAATCATAAACCGGTTTTTGAATCGTCTCATAGCGTAAAAGCTTTTCGATATGTTCGATCAGTAAGTCGTTATCAAAGGCAAGTGGATGATCGTAATTTGTTTTTAAACGTGCTTCAAATGGTAAATCACTCTGGTCCTTATAATAATAATCCTGTTCTAGCACCAAAATGGAATGATCTTTCAAACTTTCATAAATTGCTTTTGTTACACTGGTTTTTCCGGAGCCGGAGCCGCCGGTTACACCAATAACAACGGGTTTGCGCATCATGCTAGTTCTCCTTTCGCATCATGTTGTTAGGGTAGACCGGTTTGTCCACTTTAAATTGTACAATTTGAAGTGGATGTCTTGCTGCGTCCAATTCAATACCTTTTTCATCCCAGATTTTATCAATGACATGGGTAAAGTTTTGAATTTCAGGTCCGAAAAACTCTACTTCTTCCCCTGGTTTAAAATGATTACGTTGTTGAAGTGTAACCATTTTTGTTTCTTCGTCATAATTCAGAACAAGTCCTACAAATTCAAAATTTGTCTTCTTGCTATGATTACCAAACATTTGCTCTTTATACCCTGGCACACCTTCAAAAAATGCAGGAGCCGTTTCCCGGTTTGCACATTTGTCTAGTTCCAATAGCCAGTCTTTCTGAATGACAAAATTCTCAGGATCCGCGCAATAGGCATCGATCACTTTACGATAAACACTGACAACTGTTGCGATATAATGAATCGATTTCATTCGGCCTTCGATTTTCAAACTATCGATACCTAGTTCGATCATTTGTGGAATGGCTTGAATTAGATTAAGATCCTTCGGGCTCATTGCAAACGGTGCGTCACCTTCTTCATAAAGGGCAACTTCCTGGTTGCTGCCTTCTAACTTGTAAAGGTCATAATCCCAGCGGCATGATTGACAGCAGCCACCGCGGTTCGAATCCCTTGCAGTCATATGGTTGCTCAATGTACAACGTCCGGAATAGGCAATACACATCGCCCCATGAATAAAGGTTTCAATCTCAACATCGACCTTTTCTTTCATTTCTCTAATTTCTTCTGCACTTACTTCACGTGCCAAGACAACACGTTCTGCCCCTGCCTCTTTCCAAAACTGGGCAGCTTTCCAGTTGGAGAGTGATTGCTGTGTGCTTATATGGATTTCAATTTCCGGAGCAAGACGGCGGCAAGTTTCAATAATTAACGGGTCAGCGACAATTATTCCCGCAATCCCAGTTTCCTTCAACCCAAGGATATATTCATCTAAACCGTCCAAATTTTCATTATGAGCGAAAATGTTGGTGGTCACGTAAATTCTTGCTCCGTATTCTCTCGCAAACTCCACTCCTTCCTTCATTTCTTCGAAGGTAAAGTTATCGGCATTTGAACGAAGTCCATATTCTTGGCCGCCGATAAATACGGCATCTGCACCATAATGGACAGCAATTTTTAATTTTTCAAGATTACCTGCTGGAGCAAGGAGTTCCGGCTTCTTTACAATGACACGTTTTCCGTCGATAATTTCAGAAATCTTATCTTTAACTGTATTCACAGCTGAACCCCTCCTTAATAAACCGTCTCTTTGAAATAAAATCCTGTATCTAATGAACGATTGGCCGGCTGAATTTCTTCAATTGCCGCTAACAACTCGTCCTTTTTATCTTCATAAGCATCCGGATCTTCGCTAAACAAATCAATTGCTTCACGGTAAGCCTTTGTTACTGCAAGAATATATTCAGAGCTTTTTAGGATTCCGTCGATTTTAAAAGAGTCGACACCCGCTTCAAGCATCTCTTGAAGTTCATCAATGATACAAATATCATTAGGACTCATAATATGTGTACCGTTTTCGTCTTCAAAGATTGGATATTTATTTTCTCGTTCCTTATCATGTAAAAACATGTTTTCTTGCATATTTCGATTTTCAATTTCCATTACTTTTCCTTGGTACTCATAATAATTTCCTAGCAGCGAACGTTTGGATTGGAACATACAGCTCATGCCGTGAACCTGTACTTCGATTTCCACTTCCGCATTTTCTTTCATTTCAACGATCGCATCCATATTAATTTCTCGTGCTAACACTGCCCGTTTCGCACCTTTTCTGCCCCAATAATTGCAGGTGTACCAGTTTGTTCCTGTTGTTTCGGTGCTCCAGTGCAGTTTCATATCTGGGGCAACTTCTCTTGCCGTCATTAAAACGGCAGGATCACCAAAAATTATCGCATCAGCCTTTGCCGCTGATACAAATTGAATATAATCGCCGAGCTCTTCAATTTTTTCATTATGAAAAATCGCATTCATGGCCACATATACTTTTTTCCCTTTTGAGTGGGCTAGTTCGATCGCCTTTTGGACATCTTCTCGGTTAAATTCCCCTGCAAGTCGTAAGCCATACCGTTGTTCACCGACCACAAACGCGTCTGCACCAGCTTCACATAATGGCAAGATATCATTGACAGTCAAAGGAGTTACCAGTAATTCTGATTTTTTCATATCCTATCACCTCTCCTTTTGCTTATCGCAACCCCGTCCCCGACGGGTAATATAACAGAATCAAAATCCGGATGATTCATTAACCAGTGATTAAATTCATCAATCTTTTTGACGAGATTACGTATTCTTTTTGTTTCAATAACAGGTTCAGCAACCAGGCCTTTAAACAAAACATTATCGGTAATAATCAGCCCATTATTCGTTAGATATTTAGAATAGATTTCAAAAAACTTTTTATATTGACCTTTCGCTGCATCAATAAAAATCGCGTCAAAAGAGGCATGTCCTCTTACGGCATCCTCAACCTCTAGTGCATCACCCTCGATTAAAGTGATTTGATGACTATGTTCCGAACGACTGATAAACTGTTCAGCCAAGTGTATACGGTCAACATCGCGCTCGATTGTAACAATATGGGCATTGGGGAGCGCCTCTGCCATCCGTAAAGCAGAGTAACCTATCGCTGTTCCCACCTCAAGTATTTTCTTTGAATCGTTAATTCGTAATAATTGCAGCATCGTTTCTATACCTGACAGTTCCATAATAGGAACATTATGAACACTCGCATAGTTTTCCATTTCTGTAAACAATAGATTTCGTTCAGAAATAAGACCTTCAATATAAGAATGCAGCTTCTCATTTAACAAGCTGCCCTCACCTCTATCCCTAATAAGAATTGCGCTTGGGCTAGCAATTCTCTAAGTCAAATACTTTTATTATCTCTATAGATAAAACTATTTAGACATGAAAAAATAGCGTTCACAGTAATCTTCAGCATTAACGGGTAGAATTCCGACATAATGCGTTCCAGGCAGCTATGGCCAGGTTACCTTACTGTGAGTTACGCTATGGATCATTTATTAAAACACTTGAACTATTTTAACATAGATCAGTATAATATTTCAACAGAAAAACGGAGGAATGATAACATTTCCTCCGTAATGCAATTAATTTTTACTTGTAATATGCTTTGCTTTTTCCTTATTATGCTCTTCCAGAGTTTTTGTAAAAATAACATCACCATCTGCCGTTGCCAAGAAATAATAATAGTCAGTCTTCTCAGGCTCAAGTGATGCTTCAATCGAAGATTTTCCGGCATTGGCAATTGGACCTGGAGGCAGACCCGTATTTTGGTATGTGTTATATGGTGAATCCACTTCAAGATCTTCATATAACACCCTTTCCTTGTGTTTCCCTTGAGCATAGAGAACGGTTGGATCGGTTTGGAGCATCATACCCTTTTCGATCCGATTATAAAAAACACTCGCAATCGTTTTACGGTCCGATTTTTCGGTCGCTTCCTCTTCAACCAATGAGGCCATGGTTAATAGTTGATGAACAGATAGCTTTTTTTTCTTACTTTGCTCTGAATAGGCAGATACAATCGTCCGGGTTTTATCAAGCATAGCAGTGACCATTTCTTCAACAGTGGGATTATGTTTGTAGAACGGATAGGTCGCCGGGAATAAATAACCTTCCAGTGGATATTTTACTGAAGAATTTAAGATTTCCTCGGTTAAAATATCCGGATATTTTGCCATTAGCGTTTTAATAAATTCTTTGTCATTTAATTTATTAAAAACAACATCTTCCTTCTGTTTTGTTGCTTTCGCCATCATGGCTGCAATTTCTTTCAGTTGTTTTCCTTCAGGAATTGTAATTTTGAAACTGGCCTTAGCCAGTACCTTACCGGTTTTTAGACGGCTAACGATTTCGGGGACATCCATGGAAGGACTTAGTTGATACTCCCCTGCCATAAACCCGCCTTCATTCTTAAGCTTTACATAATATTTAAATACTTTTGCACTTTTTATGATCCCGCTTGATTCTAACTTTTCGCCGATACCTGTGACTGATGAGCCAATCGGAATATCC
The DNA here is from genome assembly GCF_018613095.1 of Bacillus sp. ISL-75. Taxonomy (NCBI): domain Bacteria; kingdom Bacillati; phylum Bacillota; class Bacilli; order Caryophanales; family Bacillaceae; genus Bacillus; species Bacillus sp. ISL-75. The sequence continues at coordinate 9,880 of NZ_JAGGQX010000042.1, read as the reverse complement.
ACTGTTTTCAGTTTCTTACTACCTGCGTCAACAGGATTAAGTGCTGATTCTATGTACAAATATCCTCCACCACTAATTAAAACTATTAATAATAGCAATATAATTGAAATAATCAAAACAATTTTTCTGACAACTTTTGCTTCGTTTTGATGTTCAAGCATTTTTTTACGGATAACATCTTTTTTGTCTGTTGTCATTTGACTCCCCCTTCCCTTTATACCAACGCATATCTAGGTTTTGCAAACTATTAATGTGTAACATTAAAAAAATAGACATCTTAATTATTTCAGCACATAGTAAGAAAAATGTCAATTTAACAATAAATTTGTCAGTTTTTAATACGAAAAATTAGGTAAAGACCAAAAAAAACCGGCTATTAAATCAGCCGGTTTATCCATATTCTATTCTTCTTCCGCTTCTTGGTCCTCATTGAAGGTATTGAATACTTCTTCAACCATGTCCCATTCTTCGTCCGTTTCAATTTGCAATAACGGACCATATCCGCCATCTTCCGTAGGAATATAAGCGTAAACATGAATATCAACATCTTCTTCATCATCATCAAAAGATCCTACAGGATAAAAGAATACATAAGATTTTTCGAACTCATCAGAATCAAAAGTAAAAAGCACTTCATGTAATTGTTCGTTACCATTTTCGTCTACCAGTGTAATAAATTGTTCTTCATCATGTTCGTGTTCGTGATCGTGTGCCATTTCTTCACCTCATTAATTTTTACTATCCAGATAGCCTTGCAGGATCATCACCGCAGCCATCTTATCAATTACTTTCTTACGTTTTTTCCGACTCACATCGGCTTCAAGTAATACGCGCTCAGCTGCCATTGTTGTTAGACGCTCATCCCAAAGGACAGTTGGCACTGCAAATTTACTTTCAATTTCTTTTGCATATTGCATACTCGCTTCTGCGCGCGGTCCAATCGTCCCGTTCATGTTCTTAGGCAGACCGATGACAACCGTATCTACTTGATACTCTTTTATTAATTGACCAATTTCCTCAAAACCAAACACATTTTTTTCTTCATTGATTTTGAGAGTTGTAAGGCCCTGGGCAGTCCAGCCAAATTCATCGCTTAAAGCGACACCGACTGTTTTAGTGCCTACATCTAAACCCAATACGCGCATTCATTAACCCTCTCGCTGTTGTTTTAGATAGGATTTCACTAATTCTTCAATAATTTCATCTCGTTCAAGTTTGCGAATAATATTGCGGGCATCGCGATGACGCGGAATATAGGCAGGATCTCCTGATAAAAGATAACCAACAATTTGGTTGATCGGATTGTAGCCTTTTTCCTGCAAAGCTTCATAAACTTGAAGAAGAACGTCATTTATATCATGCTCAAACGGTTCTTCAGGAAAATTAAATCGCATCGTTTTGTCAAATGAGCTCATTGCATACACCTCGCTTTTTATTTGAGGAGAGAATTGTATTGTCTAGCGGAAGCGCCTGGGCACTTCCGCTTTTTAGCTTAGTTACCTACATTTTACACTACTTTGTCCTATTATCAAATGGATTTTACCCATTCATCAACGAATTGAAGTGCAGCATCCAATTTTTCCGGATCCTTACCACCTGCCTGAGCCATGTCAGGACGACCGCCGCCGCCGCCGCCGCAGCGAGAAGCAACTTCTTTGATTAACTTTCCAGCATGATAACCTTTTTCAATTAAATCCTTGGTAACTGCTGCAATTAAGTTAACCTTTCCTTCATGGGCACTACCTAGAACAATTACGACAGAGCCCAGTTTTTGCTTCAAATCATCAGCCATATTTCTTAAGTTATTCATATCAGCACCTTGAACATTTGCAGCTAACACTGTTACCCCATCAATTTCTTTCGCCTTTGATACGAGATTTCCGGCTTCAATATTCCCAAGTTTTGTTGAAAGAGATTCGTTTTCTCTGTGAAGTTGTTTGATTTCTAGCATTAAACTATCAATTCTATTAACAATTTCTTTCGGATTGGTTTTTAGTTTCTCAGCTGCATCCTTTAACAAGCTCACTTGCTCATTTAATGATTTGTAAGCTGACTCCCCGGTTACCGCTTCAATCCTTCTCGTTCCAGCACCAATTCCGCCTTCAGAAATAATTTTAAACAACCCAATCACAGATGTATTTGGAACATGGCAGCCGCCGCAAAGCTCTAGGCTATAATCGCCAACCCTTACTACACGGACAATATCACCATATTTTTCTCCAAAAAGAGCCATTGCCCCCATTTCTTTTGCTTCAGCAATTGGCTTTAAGCTGATGTCAAGCTCGATGTTTCTCCAGATTTTTTCATTAACGATTTTCTCGACTTGTTCAAGTTCTTCTGGTTTAATTTGACCAAAATGCGAAAAGTCAAAGCGGAGACGATCTGGTTCTACAAGGGAACCAGCTTGGTTTACATGTTCGCCTAGAACGTCTTTTAAGGCTTGATGTAACAAATGGGTTGCTGTATGGTTTTTAATAATCTTCACGCGGTTTTCAGCATCAACCTCAGCAGTCACCTTGTCGTTCGTTGTTAAGGTTCCTGATTTAACAACGACTTGGTGAAGGTTTTGACCATTTGGTGCTTTTTGAACATCCTTAACCGTTATGCTAGAATCTACACCTGTTATCAAACCGCGGTCAGCAATTTGCCCACCGCTCTCTGCATAAAACGGTGTCACATCTAGAATTAATTGTACTTCCTCGCCACTAGATGCTTTGTCGACAAGTTCACCATTTTTAATGATTGCTGCCACAGTAGAATTCGTTTTAAGTTCGTCATAGCCGACAAACTTACTTTCAACCTTAACATCTCTAAGGACACCGCCTTGGACCTGCATCGAGTCGACATCTTGTCTTGCTGCCCGGGCACGGTCACGCTGTTGCTCCATTTCTACTTCAAAGCCTTCATGATCAACCTTCATGCCCTCTTCTTCAGCATATTCCTCTGTTAATTCAACCGGGAACCCATATGTGTCATAAAGTCGGAAAATATCAGCACCAGTGATGGTTTCACTGCCTTTCTCTTTTTCCTTCTTAATCACAGTTGCTAAAATCGCTAAGCCTTCATGAAGTGTTTCATGGAAGCGTTCTTCCTCACTTTTGATGACTTTTTGAATAAAATCGGTCTTGTCTTTCACTTCCGGATAGAAATCATCCATAATTTCGCCTACGACAGGAACGAGTTCGAACATAAATGGACGATTAATATTAATTTGTTTAGCATACCGAACAGCCCTGCGAAGCAAGCGGCGCAGTACATAGCCACGACCTTCATTTGAAGGCAATGCCCCATCGCCGACCGCAAAGGCAACCGTACGAATATGGTCTGCAATTACTTTGAACGCAACATCGGTCTCTTTGTTCTGTCCGTATTTTTCGCCGGAAATCTCTTCTGTTGCACGAATAATAGGGATAAATAAATCTGTATCAAAATTAGTAGGCACGTTTTGAACAACGGAAGCCATTCGTTCTAAGCCCATCCCCGTATCAATATTTTTCTTTGGCAGCGGTGTATAGGTACCATCCGGGTTATGGTTAAATTGAGAAAATACTAGGTTCCAGACTTCAAGATAACGGTCATTTTCACCACCAGGGTAGAGTTCAGTATCCGTAGGATCATTTCCATACTCTGGACCGCGGTCATAGAAAATTTCTGTATTCGGACCACTTGGGCCTTCGCCAATATCCCAGAAGTTCCCTTCAAGACGAATAATGCGCTCCTCTGGCAGACCAATGGTGTTATGCCAAATTTCATAGGCTTCGTGATCTTCAGGATGGATCGTAACCGAGAGAAGTTCTGGATCCCAGCCAATCCATTTTTCAGACGTTAAGAACTCCCATGCCCATTCAATAGCTTCTACTTTAAAATATTCACCGATTGAAAAGTTACCAAGCATTTCAAAGAATGTATGGTGGCGAGCTGTTTTTCCGACATTTTCAATGTCATTGGTTCTGATAGATTTCTGCGCATTTGTAATTCTAGGATTTTCAGGAACGACACGGCCATCAAAATACTTCTTTAAAGTTGCGACCCCACTGTTAATCCATAATAGTGATGGATCATCATGCGGCACAAGTGAAGCACTCGGTTCAATAGTATGACCTTTTTCTTTACTAAAAAACTCTAAAAACATCGAACGAATTTGTGAACCTGTTAAATTTTTCATTAGTAGACCCTCCTTTTTTATAAAAAAGCATACAAAAAAGCCCTCATCCCAAAAACAGGGACGAAAGCTTGTCTCGCGGTACCACCCTGATTACGGATACACAACACGTATCCATCTCTCAATAATCCTGTAACGCAGGAATACGGCAGTGGTTAGCTGCACTCCAGATTAGCTTTCTGTCGTCCTTCATCTAGAGCTTCTTTCAGCCAGGGAAGCTCCTCTCTTCTACGCAAATGCGTTACAGATGGTCTACAACATACTCAATCCTTCAACATTTTCATACAAATAATCATTCTATATCACGAATTATAGCTACCCGAAAAAAGTTTGTCAATCTATCACCCGCTTATGTGGAAGGTTCTTTTGCTTTCCTGCGAATAAAATGATTTTTCGCGTGAATAATAGCCACTTTTATTACCACTAAAACAGGAACAGCCAAGATAAGTCCAAGTATTCCACCGACTTCCCCCCCAGCGGTTAACGCCATCATGATTATTAAGGGGTGCATATGAAGACTTTTACCTACAATAAATGGAGATAGGATGTTTCCTTCTAGAAATTGAAGCCCAAAAACAATCACCATTGTAATCACAACTAATTTTACGGACGATGTGGCAGCGATGATGACTGCTGGAACAGCTCCGATGATGGGTCCAAAATAGGGAATGACATTGGTCACTCCAACAATCAAGCCTAAAATTAAAGAGTATTTTAGATGAAATATCCAAAACAAAAGGGCTGAGACACTGCCAATGATCACACATACCAGAAGTTGCCCTCTTATGTAACTGCCCAGCGATTCATCAACGTCTTTTAGGAAAAGTGTCCCCTTCTTCCGCCACTGTTTAGGGGTAATATACCATAGGGATCGTTTAATCAATTGAAAATCCTTTAGCATATAAAAGGCAATGAACGGAATGATCATCATAATTAATGCAGAATTAAAAAAACTAATTAAAATATTTACAATGACTGACAAAAGAGAATCGAGCTTTTTTTCAAACGCATCAATTCCATCATTAATTCTAGTTTGCAAGCCGTCGGGCCATTCTCTTGTGTGCGATTGAAGCTTATTAACCCATCCTCTGTATTGCTCTGCTAAAACTGGCGCGCTCTCGGAGAGGTCTTTTATTTGGTCGATCATCGCCGGAACTCCCTTATATACGCAAATACCCAGACCACCAAAAAATAAAATATAGATAAGAAAAATAGCAAGTCCTCGATGCAAGCCTTTTTGATGTAATTTTTCGACAATTGGATGCAGCAAATAGGTGATAAATCCTCCAATCACAAAAGGGAGGATAATAATTGTTGCTACCCTAAAGACAGGCATCCAAACAAAGCGGATTTTTAGAAACACATAGATGGCAATTAATAAAAGGAGTAAAAACCCGATGCGGTAATACCATTTCATTTGAATCTCCACGTTTTTAGCCTCCCATTTATGTTAGTTTTAGAGACACTTGGTGGAATTATGCATCAGAAAAGCGGTAGCGCATGTTAACAGGTATGAACCGAAACGCAAAAATCCCCCTCGAAATTGAGGGGGATTCAGTTCTAAAATATCGCGCGTCTTACTTTCTTTGTCATTCTTTTCATATTTCGGGCTGACATCATATTGTTTCTTGAGGCCACAGTATAGGCAGCCATCCCAGCACCAATAGCAATCATCGTCGTCGTCATCATTTTATTCATACGTTTCACCTCTTTAATAGACGTTAAATAAGTTTACATGGTTAACTTTGATAACGGTCTAACACAAGCGCTTCCGCTTTTTTATCTTAAAGGGTGTAACGACGCTCTTCTTCTTCAAACAAATCATCTAAGGAACTAAGTGACCCGTCTTCTTCGACTTGATGGGTACTGATTAGGCCTTTGTTTACTGTAAGTTCAATAAAGCAATTCCAGCAATAATATTGGTTGATACCAATTTTACCGATATCCTTGCTTTGACAATTGGGACACTTAAACATGGAAAGACACCTCACGTATTATTTACATCTACGATAATGGCATCCTTTCCGATAGCTAAGGGCTTCCCGGATTGAATGACTTGTTTGCCTTCCGTAAGATCCGAAAAGAAGCCATCCGTGATTTCGTACCCTATGATTGTGCCCAATTCTTCCTGAAAATATACATCTTTTAACAATCCAAGCGATTCCCCGCTCTTAGATAGCATCATCATTCCATCTAGTGAATGTTGATGAGTAAGTGTATATTCTGGGTCATCTTTCAGTTTTACCAAATGGCCGTCGTCATCAATCATTATTCCATCTAAGCCGAAGGAAGCCACTTTCTCGATGTCCAGAAAAAAGGATTGTTTGAAAAAAACGCCTTTTTTAATCAGTAAGCCATTTACCTTACCGTTACTTGAGATACATAAATCACAAACCTCACCAATTTTCTGGCCGCTTTTTGTATTAAAAACAGACTGTCCTTTCAGTAACGAAAATGTCCGCAAAGAGTGTCCCACCTCCTGTGAACATTTATAGTGTTAGTCATTTAACATAAAATCATAAGGTGAAACGTTTTCCATGCCAATCATTGGATCTTCCTGTATGAATAAATCCTCGTAGGACAAGCCACCGGTAGAATTTTCACCTTCTGCTGCTTTAAGAACGGTTGATTCATGATTTTCTTCAGCATTTGGTCTAGCTGTAATCGATTCCTGGAGCTTTTGGCATAGGGTTGTTTGTCTAGAGAGTTCATCCGCTCTTTCAACGCCCAGTTTAAGCGCATCTACTTCGCCGCAAAGGATCAAGGATTGTTTACTTCTGGTAATCGCTGTATAGATCAAATTTCTACGTAACATCCGATAATAACTTCTTGTCACCGGTAAGATGACAATCGGAAATTCACTGCCCTGCGATTTATGAACAGAACAGCAATACGCATGCGTGATTTGATTTAAGTCCTGCTTTGTATACTCAACTTCATTGCCTTCATAGGAAATATAAATCATATCCTGCTTTTCGGTATTTTCCTTCGCATAAATAATCGAGATGATTTCCCCAATATCCCCGTTAAAAACATTACTTTCTGGTTGGTTTACAAGCTGTAGAACCTTATCACCAATCCGATACTTCACCTCGCCAAAAGCAATTTCTTTCCTCTTGCCGTCAGGGTTGGGATTAAATATTTCTTGCAGCAATACATTTAAACGGTCGATTCCGGCAGGACCCCTATACATAGGGGCTAATACTTGAATATCCTTTGCCGAATATCCTTTATTCTTGGCATTTAGAGCTACTTTTTCTACAACCTGAGATACCTGCGCTGTTGAACATTTGATAAATGAACGGTCTGCTTGCTTCACCGTTATATCGGCAGGTAAATAACCCTTTTTGATTTCATGGGCAAGCTCGATTATTGACGAACCTTCTGCCTGGCGATAAATATCGGTTAGGCGGACCGTGGGAATCCGTTCAGATTCCAGCATATCCTTTAAAACTTGGCCTGGTCCTACGGAGGGCAATTGATCCTCATCCCCGACTAGAATGACTTGAATATTTTCAGGGAGTGCCTTAAACAGTTGATTAGCAAGCCAAATATCAAGCATCGACGTTTCATCGACAATGATAATTTTCCCTTCAAGCGGGCTCGCGTCATCACGGTCAAATCCTTCCTGCCCATTAAATCCGAGAAGACGATGAATGGTTACCGCTGGAAGTCCCGTCGATTCACTCATTCTTTTTGCCGCTCTACCAGTCGGTGCTGCAAGCAAAAATGGGAATGGCTCCCCCTTTTTATGGTAATCCTTAGGCTCTAAAGTACAGCCATGCAATTCGGCATAAAGCTCAACAATCCCTTTAATAACAGTCGTTTTCCCTGTTCCGGGTCCACCTGTTAAAATCAACATCGGCGACATTAACGCCGTTTGGATGGCTTCTCGCTGCGTCGGTGCATATTGGACCCCAAGCCGTTCCTCTAAACTTCCTAACGATAGCAGAAACTCAGATTCGGGAAATTGATCTTTATATTCGGTTTGTTCAAGGATCCGGTGGATATTCGTCACAAGCCCTTTTTCTGCAAAATATAAAGAAGGCAAGTAAACTCGTTTCTCTTCCCCCATTAATTTACCCTCTTCTTGCAGCTTAATGACCTCATTGGATATATCTATGTAGTCGATTTGATCTCGCTTGTTATCTTCTAATAATGCTTTTACCTGCTCCAATAAGTCTTCAGCATTTATGTATACATGCCCTGTTTGCATGCTTTCATTTTCAAGGATGTAGAGACAGGCTGCTTTGATCCGGTCAGGATGGTTTCCGGAAATACCCAGCTGGTAGCCAAGCTCATCGGCCCTCCCAAAACCGATTCCTTCAATATCCTCAACCAGTTGATATGGATTTTTCTGCATAATGTCAAGTGTTTCATCTTTATAGGCTTGATAAATCCGCATCGATATCTGCGGTCCAAATCCATACTGATTTAAAGCAACCATCACTTGCTCGAGTCCTTGATGCTCCATCAACGTATCGTAAAGTAATTTTGCTTTTTCAGGAGGGAGTTTTGGTATGGAATCCATCAAAGACGGCTGATTAAGAATTTTGGATATGGCGTCTTCTCCTAAGGTTTCTACAATGTTTTCAGCGGTTTTTTTTCCGATCCCTTTGAACATTTCTCCAGATAAATAGTTGATAACCCCTTGTTTCGTTTGGGGCATGTCCTTGCGAAAATGATTGGTATGAAATTGCATCCCAAACTTTGGATGATCCTTAAATTCTCCGAAAAAGATATAGGTCTCTTGTTCATGAATTTTCGGAAAATAACCGGTGACCACTGCTTCTTTGTCCTCATAAGGATGATTCGTTTCATCGACGCGAATCCTTAGCACCGTGTAAAGGTTTTGTTCATTGTGAAAAATGGTCACAATCGGTCTTCCTTTTACGAATTTTCCTTGTTCAGTAAATAAATCAAGTGTATCTTGCTTTTCCATTTGGCTCCCTCCTTTCTGAAAAATAAGAAGAATTACTGGTTACCTTCGATTAACTTTTTCGCGTGACCAGCAAGTAAATGGTCGGGTTGAATTTCAAGTGCTTTATTAAACATTTCAACTGCTTTCTCAGGATTTTCTTGAAAAGCGCAGGTTACACCTAAATTATAATAGGCATCGGAATGTTCCGGATCTAGTTCGATACATTTTTCAAATTGAATCAGCGCTTCAGAAATTAACTCAAGCTGTGCAAGGCATAACCCATATTGAAAACGTGCTTCCGCATCATTTTCATTTAACTCGACGCTTCTTTGTAAATATGGAAGCGCAAATTTCCCTTGGTCCAACTGAACAAGTGTCAGCCCCAACATGAAGTAATTGTCACTTGATTGCAGGCCTTTCTTCATAGCAGTCTCAAACATATTCTTTGCTTCGTTGAAGAGGTCGTTACTAAATAGCAAGGTTCCAATACTATAATAAGCCGCCGCAGCGTTTTCATCTATTTCAATTGCTTTTTGATAAAAATTAAGTGCCTTTTCGTCGTCCCCAACAGCGGAAAGTACATTTCCGAAATTAATATAGGCAACAGGGTCGTTTGGGTTTTCTTGAATGGCTTCATTAAAGGCCTTTGCCGCCTCTTCCAGGTTGCCATCCTGCATATATTTCACACCTAATTGGTTTTTATCCATTTAAATCAGCTCCAATCCTAAGTGAAAGTATATCATATTTTATTAAAAAAAAAGCCTGACTCCTAGAATGAACTGTAACCCATAATATGG
>NZ_JAGGQX010000041.1:0-43685 GCF_018613095.1 Bacillus sp. ISL-75 | reverse complement strand
AGACTTTTTCAGCAGTCTCCTTTGAGCCTCCCTTTTCTCTTATAAAACCTTACTTAAAAACGCCTTTGTTCGCTCTTCCTTCGGATGATCAAATAATTCGTTCGGAACATTTTCTTCGACAATCAATCCGCCATCCATAAATATAACCCGATCGCCAACTTCTTTGGCAAAGCCCATTTCATGTGTCACGACCACCATCGTCATTCCTTCTTTAGCTAGGTCCTTCATAACCTCAAGTACCTCACCAACCATTTCAGGGTCGAGTGCAGACGTTGGTTCATCAAAAAGCATGATTTTCGGCTCCATTGCTAGCGCCCTTGCAATCGCAACCCGCTGCTTTTGCCCTCCGGATAAAGAATCGGGATAGGCATCTGCCTTATCCTCTAATCCAACTTTCCGTAAAAGTTCCAAACCCTTAGCTCTCGCTTTTTCCTTAGGAATATTTCTTACTTTCATTGGTGCAAGCATAATATTTTCAATCACTTTTTTATGCGGAAAAAGATTGAATTGCTGAAAAACCATTCCCACTTCTGTACGTACTTTATTGATATCTGTTTTTTTGTCCGTCAAATCGATTCCTTCAATTAAGACATGACCACCTGTAATGGTTTCCAGCATATTAATACAGCGAAGAAACGTCGATTTTCCAGAACCCGAAGGTCCAATTACTACGACGACTTCTTGATTCTTGACTGTAACATTGATGTCCTTGAGGACCTCGTTTTTGCCAAAGGATTTTTTTAAATTCTTTACCTGAATCATTCGGTTGCCAACCTCCTTTCAAGAAGATTTAACAGGAAGCTTAAGGAAAGTGTTAACACAAGATAAATAACTGCGGCCGCAAGATACGGTTCCCAGACTCGGAAATACTGTCCCTGCATGGCTCGTCCCCAATACATAAGTTCAGGGGTTGCAATAAGAGCCGCTAGCGATGACTCTTTTATTAAGACGATAAATTCATTTCCAAGCGGTGGAATCATTCGTTTAAAGGATTGCGGGAGGATGATATACCGCATAGCTTGTACATGATTCATCCCTAAAGAGCGAGCTGCCTCCATCTGGCCCCGATCAATCGATTGAATTCCAGCGCGGAAGATTTCAGCGATATATGCCGCAGCGTTTAATGAGAGAGTAAGAATTGCAGCTAAAATGGGACTTGTTTTCCCAAGAAAAAGAGGTACGACGGCAAAATGGATTAATAATATTTGAACGAGTAATGGTGTACCTCGAAAAAAGGTAATGTAAATGGTAAAAGGCCAGGCGAGGAGCTTATTTTTCATTATTTTCCCTAATCCGATGAATAAGCCAAGAATGGTACCAATCAAAATGCTAGCGATTGAAAGCCCAATGGTTAGTAATGTTCCTTTAAGAAAAAAAGGAGCATATTCAACTAAAATATCCCAACGAAAATCCATACTTTAAATCCCCCTATTAAACTACAAGCTAATTATCGAATCTAACTAGCAAAAATTGCGTAACTGCTAAGTTAAGAGTTACGCAATTTAATAAGCAATATTACTGCTGATCCTTTAAGATCTGGGTATCTGGTTCTACTTTAAACCACTTCTTGTATACTTCTGCATACGTTCCGTTATCAATAACCGCTTTTACAGCTTTATCAAAGTCTGCTTTAATCTTGCTTCCCTTTGGAAACATTAGTCCGTAAAATTCCTTAGCAAAAGCAGCTGAATCTTCAATGACAACAAAATTATCTTTCGGGTTGTTTTTTGCATATTGCTCGATAACTGTGTTATCAGCAACTACAGCATCTGCTCCGCCGCTTTTTAGTTCTAAGATTGCTAGGTTATTATTTTCAAACTTTTTAATTTTATCGCTATTTTTGCCTAAAAGACCTTCAACTGCTTCTTGTCCAGTTGTTGCATTTTGAACGGCTACCGTTTTATTATTCTTTAAATCCGCTGCACTCTTAATATCACTATTTTTTGGAACTAGGATTTTATTGGTTGATAAAAAGTAAGGTACTGAAAAATCATAGGTTTGTTTTCTTTCATCGTTGATGGTGATGGCAGAAAGTCCAATGTCAGCGATTTTCTTATCTAATTCAACGAAAATCGGATCCCAGCCAACATGCTCCACCTTAATTTTATAACCAGCTTCTTTTGCTACTGCATTGATAAAATCGATATCAAAACCGACAACTTCCCCTTTATCCTGGTATTCAAACGGTGCATAGGCGGCATCTGTTACCACACGCAATGTCTTCTTTTCCCCGTCTCCACCAGTTGTTGTGCTTGTACTCTTACTCGTTCCACAAGCTGAAAGAACTAAGAGTAGTGCTGCCATTAATACAGTTGAAAATAGTTTAAATTTCTTCATTTGTTCAGACCTCCAATGTTTTTTTATAAAAATAATTATTGTGATAATTGATAATATTTTGAATATACATGATTATAACCTGTTTTGACTTTATATTCAATATTTTAAATATTTTACTATATTAATACTGTAATAACCTGAAGTGTCTAGCATCGCAGAATAATAACTTTTTACATCCATCTACTATTCAAAACAATTTGCATTTTAAATACGTGATTGGATTGCTTAATTTCCCCTGGTTTCAGTCACACAGTACCTGCCTTCTTTAAAATGAAATTTCAACAAAGTTATTTTACACATCCATTTTTAGGGCAGTTATCCAATAAGTCAGAGACTGCCTATGGGCATTCGCCGTTACACCCCCTTTACACCTACATAATCTATAGGGTATTTACCACATAAGGAGAGATGCCCAATGAATCCGTATGGTTATTATCAAATGCCACAAATGCCGGTTGATTATAATGCCTATGTACAACCAGAACAAATGAATTACTATGGTCAACCAGAACAATTTATTTCCTATGATCAACAAGAGCAAATGAATCCCTATGCTCCAGCAGAGCCATTTAATCCCTATCTTCAAACTGAACAATATGACCCAGCAAGACAGCCACAGCAGGTTGAGCGCAGACTGAATCAACTGGAGAGGGCGAATGAGCGTCAAGAAAGGGAGATCAATCAACTACAACGCCAAATAGCTCAAATCGACCGAAGACTCCAACGCGTGAATCAACGCCTTCGTGCAGTTGAAAGAAGATTTAATTTCCCATTCACACCATTTGATGGAGAATACTAAGAAACCTTAAGGACCAGGCATGCGCCTGGTTCTTTTTGCTTTCCAAATATACATCATCAGATTCTTTTACCCAACCTTGGATGACGATTTTAAAATTCCTGTCAGTTTATCTAACAAAACCACTGACAAGAACCAAAAATTCAGTTAACTTTTCATTATAAACAAGAAAGAAAGGAAGATTTCAATGTATCGAAAAATTGATATTAAACTAGCTGAAAGAATCCTTCAATTAGATAAATTAAGAGATGAGTTGTATGAAGAACTCATGAAAACAATGGGATCTCAGGCGAATGAACTTTTAAGAAGACTCCAAAATTATTAATTTCAGTTTGAAGGGGTGATGAAAGTTGGCCACTCATTTGCGTAAAGGACTCGAACGCCTTAGGCAGTTTTATATTAAGAAGTTGTTAGAATCAGGCATGTCTAATTCTTCTGTCCACGAGCTTTACTCTCTTACCTTCAATGAACTGGAAAGCCTATACAAAAAAATATTTTCCCCAACAAAATCATGACGAATGCACTCCATAGAAATTTCTTCTGAAAAACAAGTAAAATGGTTTGAATACCCAGTCCAATGTAAGAAAATCTAACATATAATATATTAAATCAACAAAATGATTAAATGTTGAAACAATAGGGTGTGGTGAGAGACAAAAATGGGAAAAGACATATCATATAAAGATAAAAAAGTGATTACAATTGGAATTGTTCGGGACCTCACCGGTCTCTCCGAACGACAAATACGATATTACGAAGAACGAAAGCTTATTTTCCCTGAAAGGTCTGCTGGAGGAAGCCGTAAATTTTCATTTTCAGATGTTGAACTATTGATGGATATTGCCAATAAAATTGAAGACGGAATTCAAACACATGATATTAGGAAAGAAATGCTTCGTGAACAAAAGAAACACAACCAAGAAGATGTACGCAGACAGATGATTCAAGGGCAATTAAACGCCCAATTTGGTATACGGAAAAAGTAAGGAGCTAACCTCAATCCCATTCCTTCTATAGAGAATGGGATTTTTTATCGCACTTTTCTCCCTCCGTTCAGACAAAAAGCTGGGGTTATGCCCCATTATTAAAAACCATGTTAGATTATCTTCCAGACTTATAGAAACTGATTCAAAATCATGTAAGAATACTAACATACCGAATGTTAAGAAAATTAACATCATATAAAAGGGGGAGAATTAATGGATACTTTATTCTTAATGAACAGTCTATGGGTAATGCTAGGTGCGATACTTGTCATTTTAATGATCGGCGGGTTCATCCTGTTAGAAACAGGTTCCACCCGCATGAAAAACGCAGGACATATTGCTGGGAAAACCATTCTCACATTTAGTATTAGCTCGATTGTATTTTGGGCAGTAGGTTTCGGATTAATTTTTGGAAAAGGAAATGCACTCATAGGCTTTTCAGATTTCTTATACTCAGGCTATGATATAGATAGTTTGTCACTTTCTGGTTCTGTTTTCTTTATGTTCCAATTAGCTTTTGCAGGTATCTCCTTAACGATTGCATTTGGGGGTTTTGCTGAACGAGCAAAATTAAGCGTATATCTCGTATTCGCGGTATTATTTTCTGTTATTGTTTATCCTCCAATTGCTCACTGGATTTGGGGCGGCGGCTGGTTAGCAGAGATTGGTCAACAAGACTTCGCCGGTTCCACCGTTGTTCACTTAACTGGTGCTATGGCTGCACTGGCAGCTACGATTCTATTAAAACCACGTATCGGAAAATTTAATAAAGATGGTTCCGCCAATAATCTAGCTGGTCATAACCAAGTATTTACAGCACTAAGTGTTTTACTCTTATGGGTTGGATGGTTCGGTTTTAACGCAGGCAGTACACTATCCGTGGACAAAGGTTTCTTTGGCTTCGTCGCATTAAACACAAACCTTGGTGCTGCTGCTGGTACAGTTGCCGCAATGATTATCTCCTGGATCGTATTGGGTAAGGCAGATGTTCCAATGATGTTAAATGGTGCATTAGCAGGCCTCGTAGCGATTACTGCTTCTTGTGCATTTGTTGATACTTGGGCCGCTGTACTGATTGGTTTTATCTCTGGTATTCTTGTATTTTATAGTATTCGCTTCTTTGAGAAAAAAGGAATTGATGATCCAATCGCAGCACTATCTGTACATGGTACAGCTGGTGTCTGGGGAACTTTATCGACTGGTTTCTTTGCAACAAAAGAATTAGCCACTGTCGGAAAACCTGGATTATTTTATGGTGGCGGCTTCCATCAGCTCGGTGTTCAAGCATTAGGCGTTATCGCCTCTGGTGCCTTCGCCTTGGTCGCATCCTTTATCTTGCTTGCCATTATTAAAAAAGCAATGAATGGCTTGCGTGTCACAGAAGAAGAAGAGATTATTGGCTTAGATATTAGCGAGCACGGAAGCTATGGTTATCCAGAATTGCTTAAGACAGAACAAACAAAGGCTCTATAAATATTAATCTAGAAAGTGTGCAACTCCTATTTAGGGGTTGTACACTTTCTAGATTTTTTAAGAGGAGGTGAAAAATATGAATGATAATACCTACTCAGCAATTGCAGAATATAGAAAACTTCACATGAAGGGTGCTACAGGAGATCACTTTAAATTAAACGAACTTCATGACAACATGATTAAACAGGTATTGGAGATATCACTAAAAGAGGTTCTTGCTCGATATGGCCCACCACCGTCTCCCTTTTCTTTCTTTGTGATGGGGAGTGCCGGACGTTTCGAACAATCTGTATGGAGTGACCAAGACCATGGAATTGTTTATCTCGATCCTACTGCTGAAGCAAAAGCTTATTTTTTGTCATTAGGTAAGGAAATTTCAAAAGGTCTTTATCAAGTTGGGTATCCTTATTGCGATGGCGGTGTCATGTCAGGCAATCCGTTCTGGTGTAAATCACATTCCGAATGGGAGAAACAAATAAAAAACTTGGCACTAGAGGCATCTTGGGAATCGTTACGGTATCTACTCATTTTTATTGATGGACGTTCTTTTTATGGAAGGCATCAACTCTTGGAACAACTAAAGACCTTTGTTTATCAAACCGTTCAAAAAGAACATCTTCTGTCAAGAATGTCAAACAATACTCTTCATTTCAAAAAAGGAATTGGCGTATTAGGTCAGCTATTAATAGAGACCCATGGGGTACATACTGGATCTCTAAATATAAAGGAGACTGCCCTCTTTCCATATGTGAATGCGGCTCGTCTATTGGCAGTGAAAGAAAATCTACAGGAGACTTCTACCCTATCTAGGCTCGACAAACTAAAGTTACATGACAAGGATTTATATACAGCTATGTTTTTAAAACTGTTAAACTATCGTCTTCTATTTGCCAGTCAAACAGACTATGATTCTGGTCACTATTTACCGGTCGACATCCTAACAAAAGAGCAAAAAAATGAAATAAAAGACATCATTAAAAATGGTGTAACACTTCATCAATCCGTAAGAAAATTAATAGAAAAGGAGGGATAACATGAGAATGAATGATTTAGCACAATACTTTAGGCTAATTTCCGGCAAGCTTAGTTCTAATATTTATGCTGGGATTCAGGGACAAAGTAATCCACAACAGCTCTCGTTCATCCGGCAGCTCCAGAAAGAAATGAAAGTAAAAAACAACTTAGATACCCCGCTTAACGAATTAGAAGTCGTTGTATTTGATTTGGAAACCACTGGGTTTTATCCAGAAAAGGGAGATCGTGTCCTATCAATTGGAGCAGTAAAAATGATCGGTCAGCATATCGAGGACAATCATACTTTTTATTCCCTTGTAAAATCAAACCTTCCTCTTTCCGCAGAAATTTCAACTTTAACAAATATTCATGAGGATCAATTGCGTGAGGCTCCTGATGCCAGAGATGTCTTAATTCAATTTTTTAAGTATGCACAAAGCCATATCCTTGTTGCACACCACTCTAAACACGAAAAGTCCTTTATGCAAAAAATGACATGGGATCTGTTAAAGACTCGATTTGAACATCGAATCATCGATACGTCTTTCTTAATTCGCCTATCCGACTCCTCTATGAAATCATTACCACTTGAAGAAGTCTGCCATAAATGTGGGATTACCATAAAAGATCGCCACCATGCACTCGGCGATGCCATCATGACAGCGCAAATTTGGGCTAGCTATTTAAAAATAGCTCAAAAAAACGGATATAGTAATTTACGAGAAGTGTATGAACATCTTGCAAAGCTTTGAGCTTAAGAACACTATTTTAAACTAGTGTTCTTTTGTTAAGAATTAAAAATTTAAAGTTTGAAATACAATCGACTTTACAACACCTCCATCTTACTTACCTCTGAATATTCCCCCAGTTTTAATCCATTTCGCGGACAAAATAACCTTAAAATAAAAAAATTTCAAAAAAATTTTTTTCGCTGTTTTCCTTATCAGGACAATAATGTAAACGCTATCAACTTTTTTGATTTATTTGAATTGTCAGATTTTTATATTGACCATGTTTTCGATTGGTTGTATGATTATCGAAAATAATCATCTATTCAATAACAGCCATAGTTCCTCACCATTTGGAGATGGGTATGGCAATTCTTTTTAAAAAAATTTGTTTAATCATTTAAAGCGTTCTATTATAAAAGAGGAGTGGTTAGGTTGGGGAGTCAATGGATTTTCCTTGGCGGCGAGTTCGTCAAGAAAGAAGATGCTGTAGTTTCAGTTTTCGATCATGGTTTTTTATATGGTGATGGTGTGTTTGAAGGGATACGCGTTTATAGCGGAAACGTCTTTAGACTCGATGCTCACCTGAAAAGACTGTATGAATCAGCACAATCCATTATGCTGAATATTCCATACACACAGGAGGAAATGACTCAATTAATCATCGAGACAATTAGAAAAAATCAGCTAGAAAGCGCCTATATTCGTGTCGTTGTTTCCCGTGGAAAAGGGAATCTCGGCCTAGACCCTTCTTCCTGCTCGAAACCAAGCGTCATTATTATTGCTGAAGAACTTAGCATGTACCCTAAAGAGTATTACGAACGTGGAATTAAAATTGCATCTGTTGCGAGTCGAAGGAATCGCCCAGATGTACTAAGCCCACAGATTAAATCACTTAATTATTTAAACAATATTCTAGTAAAATTAGAGGCCAATCAAGCTGGTGTTGAGGAAGCATTAATGCTTAATGATCAAGGTTATGTTACTGAAGGCTCAGCTGACAATATCTTTATTGTAAAAAATGGTACCATCTATACCCCGCCTGTTTATTTGGGGGCGTTAGAAGGAATTACCCGCAACGCTATCCTAGATATTGCAAGAGCCAAGGGCTTTGATGTCCGTGAATCACCATTCACAAGACATGATGTCTATGTGGCTGACGAGGTGTTCTTAACCGGAACAGCTGTAGAAGTAATTGCAGTTATTGATGTGGATGGCCGTAAAATTAGTGATGGAAAACCTGGTGAAGTTACTAAAGTTCTATTAGAAGAATTTAGAAAAATTGTAACAACAGACGGAGTGGCTTGTAACCCAACAGGTTCAAACCATGCAATCGTCAGTTAGGAGCTAAATTAATATGCGTAGCGATATGATTAAAAAGGGAATTGATCGGGCACCCCACCGCAGCCTTTTATATGCAACAGGGGTAAAAACGAGTGATCTCGAAAAGCCATTTATTGGCGTCTGTAACTCGTTTATTGAAATTATTCCAGGACATAAACACCTTAATCATTTCGGTGAGATTGTAAAAGAGGCCATCCGTGAAGCTGGCGGTATTCCTTTCGAATTTAATACGATTGGTGTGGATGACGGCATTGCAATGGGCCATATTGGTATGCGTTACTCCTTGCCAAGTCGCGAGATAATCGCCGATAGTGCCGAAACAGTCATTAACGCTCATTGGTTCGATGGTGTTTTCTACATTCCAAACTGTGATAAAATCACACCCGGAATGTTAATGGCAGCAGCCAGAACCAACGTCCCATCTGTATTTGTGTCAGGTGGCCCAATGGAAGCGGGAGTTTCCCCATCGACAGGAAAGAACCTTTCCCTCACTTCTGTTTTTGAGGGCGTTGGTGCTTACCATAACGGTACAATCAGCCAACAGGAATTGCTTGATATTGAAACAAATGCTTGCCCTACTTGTGGATCTTGTTCTGGTATGTTTACAGCGAACTCTATGAATTGTCTTATGGAAGTTTTAGGGATGACTGTTCCTGGAAACGGAACAATTGTCGCAACTTCAGAACAAAGGCATGAATTAATTCGCCAAGCTGCAAGGCATTTAATTGAATTAGTGAAACAAAATATTCGTCCACGTGACATCATTACAAAAGATGCAATTGATAACGCATTTGCTCTAGACATGGCCATGGGCGGATCAACCAACACGGTTCTTCATACACTGGCTATCGCTCATGAGGCTGGGATTGAATATGATTTGCGTAATGTTAACAAAATTGCAGAAAAAGTACCTTATTTAGCAAAAATAATGCCAGCATCCGATTACTCGATGGACGATGTACATCGCGCTGGCGGGATTAGCGCAATTATTAATGAGCTTTACAAAGTTGAAGGCGCGCTGCATAAGAACTGCTTAACTATTACTGGAAAGACACTTGAGGAGAATGTCAAGGATGCAATAATCACGAATGAACAGGTCATCCGGAGTAAAGACTATCCATATAGCCCTGTTGGTGGACTTTCCATCCTTTATGGAAACATTGCTCCAGATGGTGGAGTTATCAAGGTTGGTGCTGTTGATCCATCCATTAAAACATTCTTGGGTGAAGCAATTGTTTTTGAATCCCAGGAAGAAGCACAAGAAAATATAAATAATGGCACTGTACAAGCGGGACACGTTGTCGTTATTCGCTATGAAGGTCCAAAAGGCGGTCCTGGAATGCCTGAAATGCTTGCTCCAACTTCCGCTATTATGGGTCGTGGATTAGGTAAAGAAGTTGCGCTGATTACTGATGGCCGCTTCTCTGGTGCCAGCCGCGGAATCTCCATCGGTCATATTTCACCAGAAGCAGCTGAAGGCGGTCCGATCGCCCTTGTTGAAAATGGTGACAAAATCTTAATCGAGCTAGAAGCACGCTCCATCCAACTACTAGTTGATGACGAAGTTTTAGAAGAAAGACGTAAGGCATGGGTGAAACCTGAACCAAAAATCAAAACAGGTTACCTTGCAAAATATGCAAAACTCGTTACATCTGCCAATACTGGCGGCATTATGAAATTTTAGAAATACCAATGGGAATTCGTGGTACCCCTCCCCTTCCTAAGGAAGTTAAGGTACTAAAAGCGTTAAATGAAGATCTTTTGACAAAAAAATAGCGAATAAATCGATGACGGGAATAAAGGAATAAGATTTAGTATTTTCAGAGAGCTGGGGTTGCTGGAAGCCCAGTAATACAACTTATTCCGACATCATCCCTGAGTGTTGAGCCGAACGGTCCTGACTTTAGTAGGCTCAATCGGGTGCATATCTTAGAGCACCTGTTACAAAAAGAAGCGTTCTATGTTTTAGTGGATCGCTTCATAAGGCAGTATTCGTAAGGATATTGTAAAACCGGGTGGTACCGAGAAAATGAAAGGCCTTTTCTCCCCGATTATTCTGCTTATGTTTTCGTTTTTGCAGTTAATTCGTGGAGAATGGGCCTTTTTGACTATGCATAAAGATTTATTGTCAAATTCCGACGTTTTTCCAACAAAATTTTCTGTTTATTTACAAATTTCTATATTATAATACAAAAATGACAAATCACTATTTTCCGACATCTACATTCAATTTTTACCCTTAAGGAGGGATTATGACGTGAAAGTAGAAGCAAAAAAGCTTGAGGTCCAAACTACAACAGAGCCGAGAACCGGTGCAGACCTTCTCATCGACTTACTGAAAAAAGAAGGTGTGGAAACGCTGTTTGGATATCCCGGGGGTGCCGTCCTTCCAATCTATGATGCCATTTACCGCGCCCAGGGTACAATCAAGCATGTTCTCTTCCGACATGAACAAGGAATGATCCATGCAGCTGAAGGGTATGCCCGAGTTACAGGGAAACCTGGAGTCGTTCTTGCCACATCAGGACCTGGGGCAACCAACCTTGTGACAGGAATAACTGATGCGATGATGGATTCCCTGCCGCTTGTTATATTCACAGGTCAGGTTGCACGAAGTGTCATTGGAACTGACGCCTTCCAAGAGGCTGATGTTATGGCGATTACAACACCAATCACTAAACATAACTATCAGGTACAATCTATCGAGGACTTACCACGCATCGTCAAGGAAGCTTTTCATATCGCTTCTACCGGACGACCAGGGCCCGTCTTAGTCGATGTCCCTAAAGATATTTCCGCAGGATTTTTAACTGAGGAACCAGAAGAAGCGAGCATTAATTTACCTGGATACCAGCCAACAACAAAGCCAAATCCATTACAAATTAAAAAGCTTGCCGATTCGATTTCAAAGGCGATCAAGCCTGTAATTCTTTCAGGCGCAGGTGTTCTCCATGGGAAAGCCTCTGCTGAACTAACTGCTTTGGCGGAAAAACACCAGATCCCGGTGGTCACAACTTTACTTGGACTTGGTACTTTTCCGGCAGATCATCCCCTCTCGTTAGGAATGGGTGGAATGCACGGAACATATGCAGCTAACATGGCCATTTACGAATGTGATCTGCTTATCAATTTTGGAGCCCGCTTCGATGACAGACTAACAGGTAATCTTAAACACTTCGCACCTTTTGCGAAGGTTGCCCATATTGACATCGATCCAGCCGAAATTGGTAAAAATATTTCAACAAATCTCCCAATCGTTTCTGATACGAAAGAGGCACTTACTGAACTGCTTGATCAAGCGATTGAATCACCAAATTCTGCTGAGTGGCTGGAAAAACTGAGCCAAAACAAGCAGGAATATCCGCTTTGGTATAAGCATGATCCAAACGGAATGTGTCCGCAATGGGTCATTGAAGCAGTCCATAAAGTAACTAACGGTGACGCCATCGTCGCAACCGATGTAGGGCAGCACCAAATGTGGGCAGCACAGTATTACACTTTTAAAGAGCCGCACCGCTGGATTACCTCTGGCGGACTTGGAACAATGGGCTTTGGCTTCCCTGCTGCGATTGGCGCACAAATTGCCGCACCGGATAGTACCGTTGTTGCAATTGTTGGAGATGGCGGTTTTCAAATGACACTTCAGGAATTATCGATTATTTATGAAAGAAACCTTCCTGTAAAAATCATTATTGTCAACAACGGCGCACTTGGAATGGTTCGCCAATGGCAGGAACTATTACACGGAAACCGTATTTCAGAATCGATCCTTCATACACAGCCTGATTTTGTCAAACTTGCAGACAGCTATTCGATTAAGGGTTATCGGGTTAATAATCAAGAAGAACTGATCACTGTTTTACCGGAAGTATTTGCTCATAATGGTCCGGTATTAGTTGATTGCCGTGTACTTCAACAAGAGAAAGTATTCCCAATGATTGCTCCTGGCAAAGGAATCCATGAAATGATTGGGGTGAAACCATGAAACGAATCATAACCGCAACCGTTCAGGATCGAGCCGGTGTACTCAACCGCGTTACTGGACTTTTGCAAAGACGGCAATTCAATATTGAAAGTATTTCCGTTGGTCCAACAGAAACGGAAGGTGTTTCAAGAATGACCCTGGTTGTCGAGATTGAAGATGAACAGCGTCTCGAACAAGTGACAAAGCAACTCAATAAACAGATTGATGTTTTAAAGGTTTCTGATATTACTGATAAAGCAGTCGTTGTCCGCGAATTGGCCTTGATTAAAGTAGCCAGCAGCAGCCAGCTCCGCAGTGAGATTAACGGAATTATTGATCCATTTCGTGCGATTGTTATTGACGTAAGTAAGGATAGCTTAGCCGTTCAAATCACCGGCAAACCTGAAAAAATCGATGCATTACTAGAATTGCTTCGCCCTTATGGAATTAAAGAAATTGCCAGAACAGGGTTGACCGCCCTTTTACGCGGGCATCAACCGCACGTAAACGAACTAACTCACCACACCCTACAAAAATAATAATTTACCTTGAAAGGATGATAGATCATGGCAAAAGTACTATATAACGGAGATATTCAAGAAGAGGTTTTACAAGGAAAGAAAATCGCAGTAATTGGATATGGTTCACAAGGTCATGCACATGCACTTAATTTAAAAGAGAGCGGTTTTGATGTAGTAGTTGGATTAAGAGGCGGAAAATCATGGGATAAAGCAGTTGAAGATGGCGTTGAAGTTACTTCAGTTGCAGAGGCAGCTGCAGCAGCTGACGTTATTATGGTTCTTCTTCCTGATGAAATGCAGCCAAAGGTTTACAAAGAAAGCATCGAACAACACCTTAAAGCAGGTAAAGCCCTTGTTTTTGCCCATGGTTTCAATGTTCACTTTAGCCAAATCGTTCCTCCTGCAGATGTAGACGTATTTTTAGTAGCACCAAAAGGCCCAGGTCATTTAGTACGTCGTACTTACACTGAAGGCGCTGGTGTACCAGCACTTTACGCAGTTTATCAAGACTACACTGGTCAAGCACGTGATCTTGCCCTTGCCTATGCAAAAGGTATTGGCTCAGCCCGTGCAGGTGTTTTAGAAACTACCTTCCAAGAAGAAACAGAAACAGATCTTTTTGGAGAACAAGCTGTTCTTTGCGGCGGAACTACTGCCCTTATCAAAGCTGGATTTGAAACTCTTGTTGAAGCTGGTTATCAGCCTGAAGTTGCCTACTTTGAGTGTTTACATGAATTAAAATTAATCGTTGACCTTTTATATGAAGGTGGCTTTGAAAATATGCGCTATTCAATCTCCGATACTGCACAATGGGGAGATTTCGTTTCTGGACCACGTGTCGTAAATGCGGATACCAAAGCACGGATGAAGGACGTATTAACAGATATCCAAACTGGTGTGTTTGCTAAAGGCTGGATCCTTGAAAACCAAGCAAACCGCCCACAATTCAACGCAATTAATCGCGCTGAAAACAATCACCAAATTGAACAAGTAGGTCGTGAGCTTCGTGCATTAATGCCGTTTATTAAAAACAAACCAGTAAATGCAAAGAAAGAAGTGGTGGTAAATGGTTCACGTTAACATCTTCGATACGACATTACGCGATGGCGAACAGTCCCCTGGTGTAAATTTAAACCAGCTTGAAAAATTGGAAATCGCAAGACAACTTGAACGGTTTGGTGTTGACATTATGGAGGCCGGCTTCCCGGCTTCCTCCCAAGGCGATTTTGAAGCAGTAAGAGCAATCGCCCGGAATATTAAAAATGTATCAGTCACAGGCCTGGCAAGAGCGACGAAATCGGACATTGACATTGCGTGGGATGCGTTAAAAGATGCTGCAGAACCAAGGTTGCATGTTTTCCTTGCCACCTCTCCTATCCATATGCAATATAAACTGATGAAAACACCTGAGGAAGTCACCCAAATAGCGGTAGACATGGTTTCATATGCTAAACGGAACTTCCCGCATATTGAGTGGTCCGCTGAAGATGCTTCTCGCTCTGACCTTGATTTTCTTGTTCAAATTATTACCAAGGTCATCGATGCTGGTGCAACAGTCATCAATCTTCCGGATACAGTCGGATATACCACACCAGAAGAATATGGACGCATGTTCCGCTACATCCGCGACAACGTTCCAAATATTCATAAAGCATCATTATCTTGCCATTGTCATGATGACTTAGGGATGGCCGTTGCCAATTCCCTAGCTGCTATCGAAAACGGGGTTACGCAAGTCGAGGGTACGATTAATGGAATTGGAGAACGCGCAGGTAATGCAGCTTTAGAGGAAATTGGAGTTGCCTTAAATATTCGTAAAGATAAGTATCCTTATACTACGAATCTCGTGTTAAAAGAAATAAAACGCACGAGTGACCTTGTCAGCCGCTTTACAGGTATGATTGTTCCTCCGAATAAAGCAGTTGTTGGAAAAAATGCCTTCGCACATGAATCAGGAATCCACCAGGATGGCGTCTTAAAAAATACGTTAACCTATGAGATTATTACGCCTGAATTAGTAGGGGTTAAATCTAATGATTTAGTTCTTGGCAAACATTCCGGCCGCCATGCATTCAAAGATAAAATTGAGCAAATGGGCTTTGAACTCTCGGACGAAAAACTAGTCGAAGCGTTTACTGCTTTTAAACTATTAACCGATCGTAAGAAAGAAGTAACAGACGAAGATTTATTTGCAATTTTAACCGATATCCAAACAACGGCTGTTGATATTAAAAAATATGAACTGGTTGCCTTCCAAGTCCATTACGGTTCAGCAAACTTGCCAACCGCAACTGTGGCGCTAACCACTCCCGAAGGTATTCGCGTGGAAACGGCGCGCACAGGCTCAGGCAGTGTCGAAGCTTTAATGAATACCTTAGAAGCATTGATTAAAGAAGAAATCCATCTTACTGATTTTAGATTAAGCTCGATCGGTCAAGGACGTGATGCACTTGCTGAGGTTCATGTCAAAATGACAGTGAACGGATCACCTGTAACCGGCCGTGGTTCAGCACAGGATGTTCTGGAAGCATCAGCAAAATCATTCTTGAATGCAGTGAATCGTGTATTTTTCAACCAAAGTTCAACTGTGAAGGAAACGGCGAAAATATAAAAAATCAAACAAAAAATGAGGAGGTTGCTTCTAATGAAAAAACGAATTGTCTTACTTCCCGGTGATGGCATTGGTAAGGAAGTTATTAACTCTGCAAAAGACGTGTTAAATGCAATTGCTGAAGAATACAATCATACTTTTAGCTTTGAAAGCCATGAAATCGGAGGAGCAGCCATTGACCTTTACGGCACACCGCTTCCTGAAACAACCGTTAATGCTTGTAAACAGGCAGATGCGGTCTTGCTGGGTGCTGTTGGGGGGCCAAAATGGGATACCAATCCCTCCCATTTACGTCCTGAACGAGGCTTGCTTGGAATCCGGAAGGCACTTGATTTATATGCGAATTTAAGGCCGATCAAAGGATTTAAAAACCTTCTTCATGCATCACCCTTAAAGGAAGAAGTAGTCTCTGGGAGCGACCTCCTTATCGTACGTGAATTAACTGGCGGCCTTTATTTCGGAACACCAAGTGAACGCCGCGACAACGGAAACTCCGTTGTAGACACGCTTGTTTATTCTCGTCAAGAGATTGAAAGAATTGTCGATAAGGGCTTTCAAGCAGCCCAGCAGCGCAGCGGTCATCTTACTTCGGTTGATAAAGCAAATGTACTTGAATCCAGTAAGCTATGGCGCGAAATTGTCGAAGAGAAAAAAGCTCAGTATCCAGATGTAGCCGTTGAACATGTTTTAGTAGATGCTGCTGCTATGAAATTAATCACAAACCCAACTCAGTTCGACGTAATCGTAACGGAGAATCTATTTGGTGACATTTTAAGCGATGAAGCCTCAGTAATCACAGGATCATTAGGTATGCTTCCTTCTGCTAGTTTAAATGAAAGTGGGGTTGGTCTTTATGAGCCTGTTCATGGCTCTGCCCCAGATATCGCTGGTAAGGGTATAGCCAATCCAGTTGCAATGATTTTGTCTGCAGCACTGATGCTTCGCTATTCCTTCCAATTGAATGACGAAGCAAAAGTGATTGAAGATGCTGTCCAATCAGTTTTAGATGCTGGCTTCCACACAGGCGATCTTCAAGTTGCAAATGGACGCCTTGTTGGGACAGCAGAAATGACTAAGCTTATTGCAGATTATATTAAATCGCAAAACGCTTCGAAATGTATCGCCAGCTGTTATTTTTAATGATTGATTGGGTGGGTAAATCGTCTTTGTTGCGATTTACCCCTAAATTTATCCAAAAAATTTGTTAGTTAGTCATACAATAAAATTCATAAATGTGAGGAAGGACGCTATGCAAACACCAAAAAATATTATCCAAAAAATTTGGGAAAAGCATGTTGTACATCAAGAAGAAGGAAAGCCGGATTTATTATATATTGATTTACACCTTGTTCACGAAGTAACCTCTCCTCAGGCATTTGAGGGCTTGCGAATGAACGGGCGCAAGGTGCGACGACCGGACCTTACTTTCGCAACGATGGATCATAATGTTCCAACTCGCCAGCGTCTTGTAATCAATGACCCTATTTCAAAAAAACAAATCGATACACTGCAAGAGAATTGTCAGGAATTCGGGATTACACTCGCTGATATTCATCATCCTGATAACGGGATTGTCCATGTAATTGGACCTGAACTTGGTCTTACCCAGCCTGGTAAAACGATTGTTTGCGGTGATAGTCATACCTCTACACATGGTGCATTTGGTGCACTTGCTTTTGGAATTGGTACAAGTGAGGTTGAGCATGTTCTTGCAACACAAACACTTTGGCAAGCACCGCCTAAAACGTTAAATGTAAAAGTGAACGGAAAGCTAGGTACTGGCGTAACTGCTAAAGACTTAATTCTTGCCATTATCGGTAAATTCGGTGTCCAATTTGGAACTGGCTATGTGATGGAATATACAGGTGAAGCCATCCGCGCCCTCTCCATGGAAGAACGAATGACCGTTTGTAACATGTCCATTGAGGCGGGTGCTAGAGCCGGGCTTATTACTCCGGATGAAACCACTTTTGAATACTTAAGAGGAAGACGGCATGTCCCTCAAGGTGAAGCGTTTGAAGAAGCAGTTGCACAATGGAAGGCTCTTGCTACGGATGAAGATGCTGCCTATGATCGGGTTGTTGAAATTGAAGCAGCCGAAGTTGAACCACAGGTAACGTGGGGAACAAATCCAGGAATGTGTATTCCAATTACTGCCAATGTGCCAAACCCTGATGAAACTGAGAAGACAAGCGAAAAAGACGAGATTAACCGTGCGCTTGAATACATGGGCCTTGAAGCAGGTCAGCCTATTTCAAGTGTAAAAATTGACCATGTTTTCATCGGTTCTTGCACTAATTCGCGCATAAGCGACTTACGAAGTGCAGCTGAGGTTATACGGGGCTTAAAGGTCAGTCCATCTGTTACCGCCATCGTTGTTCCTGGTTCATTTAGCGTTAAGCTTGCGGCAGAAAAAGAAGGACTTGATAAAGTCTTTACGGATGCAGGCTTTGAATGGCGTGAAGCAGGCTGCAGTATGTGCTTGGCGATGAATGATGATATCGTTCCACCGGGAGAACGCTGCGCATCTACTTCTAACCGAAATTTTGAAGGGCGCCAAGGTAACGGGGCCAGAACCCATCTGGTCAGTCCTGAAATGGCAGCCGCGGCCGCTGTTGCAGGCCACTTCGTTGATGTTCGACAATTTACTGCAGCACAGGAGGTTAGATAATATATGGAACCTTTAAAAACCCATCAAGGCCTTGTTTATCCATTAAACCGGTCAAACATTGATACTGACCAAATTATCCCAAAGCAGTTTTTAAAGCGGATTGAACGCAGCGGCTTTGGACAATTCCTGTTTTATCATTGGCGTTTTGATGACAATGGAAATCTTCGTCCTGATTTTTCTCTGAATGATCCAAAATATAAAGACGCATCGATTTTGGTTGCTGGTGAAAACTTTGGCTGCGGCTCCTCTCGTGAGCACGCTCCATGGGCAGTTCAAGATTTTGGCTTTAAAATTGTCATTGCCCCAAGTTATGCAGATATTTTTAAAAACAATTGTGTAAAGAATGGGATTCTCCCTATCCAGGTTAGTGACGAACAAGTTCAGTACATTATTAAAAAAGCTGAATCCGAAGAATACCAATTAACCGTAGACCTTGAGAATCAAGTGGTTTATGATAACGAAGGCTTTAAGGTTACATTCGAAATTGCCCCGTATCCAAAAGTCATGCTGCTTAATGGCTGGGATGAAATTGGTGTTACCTTGACATATGAGGATAAAATTTCACAATACGAACTAAGTAAATAATAAAAAATGAGCTTGGATACCCAGGCTCATTTTTTTATTATTTATTTAGAGGAAGCATGGGTGTTACAATTCGTTTAATATATTTTTATTCTCAGATTCTTCGTTAAAGGTTAAAGCCTCATCCACCGGCTCGTAGGATTTACCATAAAAGTGGTGATCTTTATAGGTGTGAATCATATCATATGTTTGTTTCATTGCTTCAAAAATCATTTCTTCTGATTCATTATTCGGTGCCCAATAGAGGATTTCCATCCTATTTACCTCATTTGTCGCCAATGATTTCCTTTCATATCCAATGGACACGGCGTGCTCGAATTTTTCTCGTTTATAAAAATGGAGACGTTTTTCAGTATCGCTATCCTCATAATTGACTGGCTCCACTTCAAGGATAATTGGCTTTCCTTTTTGTTTTAACTTTTCCAATAGTTTATGGCCTAGTCCCTCACCACGGGCATTTTTTGAAACAAATAAATAGTCAACAAATACAAACTTTTCTAGTTCTGCATACATTAAAACATGATTCGGTCCCTCATCCTTATGATAAATGTTTGATCGCTCTTTCAGTAAGGTTTCCATATGTGCTCTTGATTTCATTTCTTCAACAGGAAAATACTGATTCAACTTTTCATACCAATGCATGGACACACTCCTTAAAAACCAGGTAATTGATCCAGATTATTTTCTTTAATTCCGTCTGGCTCACTACGGATGATGTCACGACCATATTTGTGAAAGACATCCACATGAGCGATCTTGCCAGCTTTCGCCTCATTCAAAGCCGTGATATAATCCAACTCGCGTCCAGCGCTTGTTTTAAAAGCGATAATATCTCCATCATCGTTCTTCCTGACGGAAACGAACTCTTCTTTGCCATCTGGATTACTATCACCTGCTTCCATTTGGGCTTGCTGCTGACTCTCTTGCTTGTATTCTTCATAAATTTGTTCAAAATCTTTTTTTTCCATGGATTCCACCTCCGAACATTTGTTAGTATTTTTCTTTTTCAAAAAATTATCCTCACTCAGGAAAGTGCCAAAAATTCTTCAAATTTGTCCTCCTGTAAAAAAAAACACATGGGACCAGCAAATCTGGCAAGCTTGGTGCCTGCTGCTTCACCGTAAAAAGGTTTGATTGCATTTCCTAAATCATCTTGGTTTTTCAAAAGTCGTGCCAGGACCATTTGTTGGTCTTTAAGATTTGCTTCCACACTAACAATATAACTTCTTGTCCAAATGCCATGCTCCATCCACAGTCTTCTGAAGTTAAACTTTAGCTGGTGTGCAGACTCACTCATGGTCTGCTTCTGGCTAACTGGTGGTGGGGGCGGGGCTGCCTTCACGCTAATGGCAGGTAAAATTAAGGCGATAGACAATAGCAATACGGTAAATTTCTTAGTTAATTTTTTCAAATGATAATCTCCTTCTAGTAAAGGGTTTTTCCCAAAAATTAAAAATTTTATTTATCGCCGAATAATGTCATAATAATTTTAATAAGAATGTCCTTTGGAGTGAGAAATGATTGCTTTATTTAGAGAAAAACCATGATCCAAGAAAGAATGCCGCAATCCTTGCCCAATTTACAAACCAATTGGACCTAAAAAGGGCCATTCAAGAAACCGAGCAGCTTTTCAATCGAACACGAAGGAATGAATCCTCTCCTCGTCAGAAGGAAATTCGTCATCTGACCGGATCACTTCCTCAAAAAATGACAACAGCTTTGTTTCGCCACTTATCGACGACCGCTAATTCTGATGATCAAGGAAAGGTTAAGATAGATCCTGAAGGAAATGTGATTCCGGATTGGAAAGGCATGTTGGATGAAGAATACTTGAATTTACATAAGAATATGGTGAAAGAGGTCCATGTTGAAGATTTTGGAGCAATTGGCGATGGGAAGACGGATAACACCTTTGCATTTAAAAAAGCGATTGGCAACGGCAAGGTGAAAGTGGTTGTACCAGCTGGAGTATTTATAACAAAGGGAATCCAACTGCCCTCTTGGACCATGTTTGTTGGCGCAGGAAAAGGTGTAACGACGATTAAACTTCATGATGTTGCCGATAATGGTACTCGGCTCATTACTAACAGGAATCACTGGAAAGGGAATCATCATCTTTATGTCGGCTCCATAAGTTTGGACTGGAATGTCGAAAGGCTTGGCAACGTGGCGAAAACAAGTACTTGGGGAAATCACTCCAGCTGCTTAACGTATGCAAATGTCACTTATGGCTGGGTTAAGGATGTTGAAGGAATGAATCCAGGACTGCATTGCTTTGATGTTACATCAACTCTGTACAATTATGCGGGTGACGGCTTTCGCGCCCGCGGCGGCAGCAAGTATGTCTGGCTCGATAACTTGAATGGCTATGGTTTCGGTGATGATGGAATCACCACCCATCACAGTGATTATGTCTTTATCTCCCGCTGCCATCTGTGTGACCCAAGTGGTCGTGCCCACAAGATGGGCTTTTCTAACTCCAACGGGATTGAGGTCGATGATGGTTCGAGGAATGTGTTGCTTGTTAATAATTCTTCTGCCCGATGCTTTGGCGGGGTGGAAATAAAAGCGCACGAAAATTCTTCAGCCGCTTCAAACGTACAAATTATCGGGCATATTTCGGTCCACGATAACCGCTCGTTTAATTTCCGGCATATTGGACATCACAAAAGCACGGAGGCTGAGTCACAAACTGCTTACAATATTATGGCAACGAATCTTGTAGCCATCGAGCCGATTTTTACTGAGTTATATAAAGGCTCAACGCCGCGCGGTATGGTTGTCTCAGCTTATAAAAATGTAGTCATTAACCATTTTACTTTGGCTGGTGACCCCAATTATGACTACAAAGGCCACCCGGTAATTGCCGTTCAATATCGGGCCAGAAATGTGATATTAAAACATATATCTGTTAAAGATTTTAAAAAAGCGGGGAGCGATATTAAAGTATTCGGAGGTGAAAATAGAGCGGATTCTATTCAAATTTATGATGTGATGAGTCAAAATTCCGCGCCAAAAGCGATCGAGGTCGGATTAGGGGTCAAAGATATTACCATTGAAAATGCGAAAAGCGTCGACAATTATTTGTGACGCTTTTCTTCTTTTTCTACTGTTATGTCATCGACTAGTTTTTCGGCCACTTTCCGATATAAATTACTCATATGAACGAGTGAAGAAATCATTAATACCTGCTCAAGATACGGAGAGTTTCCGTTTTCATCCGCGGTGATTTCTTCTTTAACATCCTTTACTCTTCCATCAATGTCTACTTTAAAATCCTCGACATTTTGGCGAGTTAAATTCAGATAACTCGTATAAAAAGTATCTAACTCCATCTCCTCTTTGATAATTTTTTGATTGATCCCTTGAAGGGCAACTTTTATATCATTGATGGATAGGGCCCCTTTTAGCTGGTAAATTAAGCTCATGAGGATCAGGTGTTCTTTTGAATACTTCTTATTATGGATTGGAAAAATCAGTTTTCCTTTCGCATAGTTATTGATCATCGTTTTGGTTAGGACCTTATCGTCCTCATTCCGTTTTGTTTCAGTGAATTTATTTTCAAATAATTGAATCACCTGGTCCATATATAAATCGATCTGTGGTATCTCATCTAAAGCTAAGTTTGCTTCTAAGCCGAGCTGCTTAATAATTTGATTGATATTTTCCATTCGTTTATCCCCGTTCATAGTCTTTATTTTTTTATTATACCTAAAGATATATCCATTGACTAGGTGTGGATATATAAGTATTATTATAAGTAGTTATTAAAACTACATGATGTGCTGGGAGGCATATAAAATGAACAATTACATTCGCGAACCTATCAACGGACTAACCCATTTAGCCGGAGCAGTTTTAGCCTTTGTCGGGCTCCTTGCGATGGTTATCAAGGCGGCTGCGACGACAAGTTCACCGTCTGCAATTACTGCGGTCATTATTTTCGGCGTTAGTATGATTCTGCTTTACTCGGCATCGGCCACCTATCACATGGTGATTGCTCACGATCAAGTAATTGCCTTTTTACGACGGCTGGATCATTCGATGATTTTCATTTTAATCGCAGGTACGTATACTCCTTTTTGCTTTATCAGTTTGAACGGAAAAATAGGTGCGATTCTATTTTCAATTATTGCAGGAATTGCAATTAGCGGGGTTGTTTTTAAAATGGTCTGGTTTAATTGCCCTCGCTGGATTTCTACCTCCTTGTATTTAGCGATGGGTTGGATGATTGTGTTTGTATTCTCGCCGCTAACTGGAAGCTTAAACCCGATTGGTTTATTTTTGCTCATCCTCGGGGGAATTTTTTATACGATTGGCGGGGTGATCTACGGTGCAAAACCTAAGTTCTTGCAGTCAAAGTACATGGGCTTCCATGAGATTTTCCATATTTTCATTTTACTAGGAAGTGTGGCGCATTTTTTAACCGTGTTCCTATATGTCATTTAATTTTTGGTGCATTTGAAACGCCCTCTTTTGATGGCGTTTTTGTTTTATCATTCAGTATGAAATTTATTCCGATTCATCCGATTAGCAATGATATTCTTCTTTCTTCCATCATTGGAGGGGTAACCACGGTGATCACCATATACGAATTAAATGAAACAAAACACACGATTAGAACGGTGGATCAAAAAGCTTTTGTGAATATCATGCAAACGATGGAGGTAATGGGGCGCTTCCGAAGGGATTAAAGAGGGGCTGATGCCCATGGAACTTAATTTTTTTTGGTTGAAGGGCATCATACGCTCGAGGTACCTCCTACTTCATCGTTCTATCCCAATTAATCTACCAAGTTCCTCCATCAATACCAGTGCGTGATTATGGACCGGGTCCTTTGCTCCATAGAGGAGTGTTACTGGGCCCTTAGCTTCCATTTCAATGATTTGCCGGATATATTCCCGCTTTTGTTCGTCCATGTGAAGCTCCTCTAGGTATCTAATGCGG
This sequence comes from Bacillus sp. ISL-75, assembly GCF_018613095.1. Classification (NCBI taxonomy): domain Bacteria; kingdom Bacillati; phylum Bacillota; class Bacilli; order Caryophanales; family Bacillaceae; genus Bacillus; species Bacillus sp. ISL-75. The sequence continues at coordinate 19,711 of NZ_JAGGQX010000041.1, read as the reverse complement.
AATTCTTCAAATAGCTCAGGTTTATGACAGAACCATTTCCTCAATTCGTTGCTTGGAGCTAGATCTTTAAACCAATACGAAAGCTTCGCGGCTTCTTTCGAAATCCCCCTCGGCCATAAGCGGTCAATTAAGATTCGGCAGCCATCCATTTCCTCATAGGGCTCATAGATCCTCTTCATAAAAAGATTAGACAAAATAATTCACCTCATTCATATATCAGTTTTCATGTCCACCCGGTATGGACAAATACATAGATTTGTCCACGAATGGTGTCAGGCACCAAAATTGAAGGCACCAAAATTGAAATGGTATCAAATGCGACCCAGTTAATCTTCGTCTTTTACGTCGATACTTTCTGGAATGGGTTCGTTCAGGATTTCTTCGATTAGTTGTTTGTATTTTTCCATTTGTTTTAGGTGGGTGCTGAATTGTTCTTTGTAGATTAGGTATTCTTCCCCGTCAAATAGGGCGCGGATTTTCTTTTGTTGGATGAGGCTTTTGACAGTTGCCTCAGGAACCGATAAATATTCTGCTGTCTCTTTTATAGTAATGTACAATATGATTACTCCTCTTTTAATAAATTGATTTGTTGGACAACACGGCCTGCTTTTCCCATTGTATTGACTGCTTGTGACAATGAATTGAGGATCTTTTCCTCAGATGCTTCCTCGCCGCTGTAAAAAGTTGATTCTTCATCGGATCATCCCTGGCCGATGGTCAAGAAAGTTTTGATAGGCAAATCCGCGGACCACTTCTTCACTATAATATTTTAATAGTTCATTAATAAGATTTTGACTTTTAGAGGCATCCTCCAAATTAGTGATAAAGGTCGAAATTCCATCAAAATCCGAACCGAATCCAATTTGTTTGACGCCGCCCAATGAGCAAAAGTGATCAATATGTTTAACAAGGTCTGGAACCGTCACTTCTCCAAATTCTTTTACAAAAGGTGGATTGTAAACAACATGAATCAACCCGCCTTTAGCAAACATCGCCGTTGCCTGTTCATCTGTGAGGTTTCGCAGATGGTTGCAAAGTGCTCGAGCATTCGAGTGGCTCGCAATCGGATACTTGGCTAATTCAATGACTTCCCAAATCCCTTTGTCGCTTAAGTGAGAAACATCGGTCAGGATTTGATGCTCGTTATTAAACTCGACAATTTCTTTTCCGAACAGCGTCAGCCCCGCGCCGCGCGGTTCACCAGCGCCATCAGCGGCAAGATTGGCTTGGTTCCATGTCAAACCAACGGAACGGACACCTAGTTGATAGAGAATATGGAGCTTCGATAAATCGTTGCCAATTGGATCCACGCCTTCAAGCGTTAACATTGCGCCGATCTGACCGATCTTTAAGCGATCAAAATCCGACCATTCTTTGATATGGACCATGTCTGGATTTTTTCCAAGCACTTCCTTGTAAAAATAATCGATTTGCTCAAGGACAACCTGAAATTTCTGGTCCCCCTTTATTTCGGGTTCAATAAATATCGCAAAACACTGGACTTTGATTTGGCCCTGCTGGAGGCGTGTTTTACTAGTTTGTAACTCCGGCGCATCAGCAAATCGTAACGTACCATGCGCTTCTTGGAGTTTCATTAGGGCATCACAATGTAAGTCAATGATATTCATTTAGCAAGTCTCCTTTTTATAAAAATTTTAACACAACAAAATAAGGCTAGGAGAATCATTTACCTAGCCCAACATAAATTTAAGTTTTTCATAAAAATCTAGTTAGTCGATTCCGCCATTTCTTTGACCATTGGGAGTACCTTGTCCCAAATTTCTGCACTTAAATCGCGGTATTTCTTCCCTTCCGGCATCACTGAGAAATCCCCTTGTAAAATATGTAGTGTCGTCTTTCCATTATCCTCAGACAATTGGAAGGTGATTCCGTCTTCTTCCGTGGCAAGTGCCTTTTCCTCGCTCCGAACATCAAATACAGTAAACCGAAGGAGTTTATTCTTCTCGAGAGCCGTCACATTCCCTTCGACAATTACGGTCCCATCCTCGCCTTTCCATAGGACAGGACTTCCAAGCTCCCAAGTGGATTCGAGTTGAAACTGTGGTCCGCCGCTTGAAAATTCCGTCGCCCAACGGTTATTATACTCACTGACCGTAAGAACATCCCATACATTGGACGCTGGAGCATTGATTTCAATCGTTTGGTCAACAAAAAGCTTACTCATTTCATTCCTCCTCAAATATAGGCATTATAGATACTCTCATTATACTTCAATGAAAAACCTAACTACAATTATTCCAGTATAGACAAGAAAAAATCGGCGATGGATGATACATCAGCCGATTAATATTTTCTTAGAAATACAGGTTCTTTTTCCAATACTTTGATCCTAATGATTTCATGACAGACATGTAAGACTTTTTCTATAACCTGTGTGGTATTCGCCAATACCCTTAGCGCAAACCCTGATACGGCTAGTATCGAAATACCAATTCTAACATCAAGGAAAGTATCGAGAATTTCTTGCAACTCTTCTACTAAAGCAGGATTGATACGATGATCAATAACAATCATCGTCCCAAAATGAGAAAACCCTTCCATCATGCCAATCCCTTTAAGATCATTGTCAGGTTGAAGTTTTACATGATCAAATAAAATAAGTTTGCCATCCATATAAATTTCCATTTTTGCTTGGAGTAAGTCATATCTAAAAAGTGTCCCATCAGGAGCCCAACCTGGAGTAAAAATATCTGTGCAAATAAGGGAAGAGTTTTGTTCCATTCGAATGACCGTACGCTGCTTGAAACGAGCATGCTGGTAAGCAATGACTGGATCTGGCAGATATTCTAAAACACTTCCGCTTTTCAAATGTATGTCCATTTCCTGAAAAGCCGGAGAGGTTCGTGTTTTATATATTTTAGTAGAGGATTGGGTGGTAACAACTACCTCAGCATTCTCCTCCAATAAGATGACCGTTTGGTAGGAATCACCATCAATGTATCCCCCACCTGGATTCATCACATAAAGATAGGCTTCGCCGCCTCCTGTTAGGTAAACAGGTCTAGTTATTTTTAATGCACCCTCTGAGTAGGATTCTTTTAAAATCGTTTTCTTACCTTTCCTTGCACCCGTTAGTCTCAAATATCCGGTCCGCTGTTCCACCTACCCTAATCCTTCCAATAGCGCATTTAACTTGAGCCACTCAATAACCTCGTTTACACCAACATCCTCTTTTAAGTTTGTAAAGATATATGGCTTCTTGCCTCTTGCCAGCTTTGTATCTGACTCCATGACTTCTAAGCTTGCTCCTACATATGGGGCTAAATCAATTTTGTTGATGATAAACAGATCAGATTTAATCATCCCTTGGCCACCTTTACGCGGAATTTTTTCCCCTTGGGCTACATCAATAATATAAATAGAAAAGTCTACGAGTTCGGGACTAAAGGTGGCAGCTAGGTTATCGCCGCCGCTCTCGACAAAAATAAGTGATAGATTCGGATGTTTCTCCTTTAGCTCATCAATGGCAGCGAAATTCATGGATGCGTCTTCCCGGATCGCCGTATGCGGGCATCCTCCTGTTTCCACACCAATAATTCGATCCTCTGAAAGTACACTATTTTTTATTAAAAATTGTGCATCTTCCTTGGTGTAAATGTCATTGGTTACGACCGCCATGTTATATTCATCTTTGAGGTGTCTCGTTAATCGCTCCACAAGCAACGTCTTCCCTGCTCCAACTGGTCCGCCAACTCCTATACGTATCGGTTCCATCGTTACCCCTTCTTTCATCATTTTTTAGGACATAAACAAACGGGTATGTAATCTCTCGTGTCGCATTTGTGAAATTTCAATTCCAGGAGCCACAGCTCCAAAGTCATCAGCATCCATTCCTTCAATTATCTCTGTAGTCTTTTGTAAATAAGGGTGTAATTCTAAAAGAATACGTTGACCGGCTGTTTGCCCTAGTGGTATCCCTCTTACACCATTCTGAATAAGGGTCACCATACTTGAATACAGGAAAGTCAGTATTCCTTGTCTTTTCTCGATTCCTAAGTACTGGCAGATAATCGAAAAAGCAATTCCAGGATGACCATACGCCTCCTTGGCACGTATCTTTTTTAGGTATTCTTCTAATAATGGTATCGAATATAAATCAATTCCCATCCGAATCAATCTTTCCCCAATCCTCCGGTTTGCCTCTCGTGCTTCTTTAGGAATATTCTGGACAAACAATTTTTGATCGAGCACCCATAGCCCTTCGATATCATCTTTAAGTAAGGCGTCAAAGGTTAGACGGCAGGCAAGTCCATCGGTATAGGCGATTTGTTTTTCCAAGTAAATTCGAATCCATTCAAAAAAGGTTTCCTTACTATAGACGATTTCTTCCTGGATGTAAGTTTCCAATCCAAATGAATGTGAAAAAGCTCCGGACGGAAAATTGGAATCCCCTATTTGCAATAAGGACAAGAGTTGATTATCCATGGGAGTGACCGATATGCCGGAATGCCTTTTTCACTTTTCTATCTTCCCTTGCGTATGGAATCTCTAATTGTTTCAGCAGTTCTTCAACAAGATAATCATATTGGACGAGCATCACCTGGCCTTCAAATTGTGCAGGCAAGTGTCGGTTACCCAACTGATGCGCAATTTCCCCCATTTGCTTAAAGCTTGTCGGATGAATTACCAGCAAGTCGTCCCTCGTGACACTGACAACGATCATATTTCGGTCATCCATGAATAATACATCGCCATCAATCAGGTCTTTTGGTTCTTTCAGCCGGATGCCAATCTCTTTACCGTGGTCCGTTGTCACCCGCTGAATTCGCTTCACTAAGTCATCACTGGCTAAATATACTCTTTCGATGTGTCGGCCAGAGGCTGCGATTTCATCTACATTTCCCACGATTTGTTCAATAATCATGATTTTCCTCCTAAAATAAGAAATAACGCTGTGCCATCGGTAATACTTCTGCTGGTTCACAGGTCACTAGCTCACCATCCACAATAACTTCATAGGTTTGTGGATCGACTACAATTGTTGGCATTTCCGCATTGAGCTTCATATCTGTTTTTGATAGTTGGCGAATTCCCTGTACTGGTTTGATTTGTTTTTTTAGTCCAAGCTTTTCAGGTACACCAAGTTCAATGGCTGCTTTTGACATGAAAGTAATCGAGGTGCTGTACTTGGCTTTTCCGAAGGAAGCAAACATTGGACGGTACAGAACTGGCTGCGGAGTAGGAATGGAGGCATTCGGATCTCCCATTAAACTGTGGGCAATCATTCCACCTTTAATGACGATCTCTGGTTTAACGCCAAAGAATGCAGGTTCCCAAATGACGAGATCCGCCAATTTCCCCACTTCCACCGAACCAACCTCCTCAGCAATACCGTGCGTAATTGCCGGATTAATCGTATATTTGGCAATGTATCGCTTTACTCGGGAGTTATCTCCGACTCCTGTGTCTTCAGGCAACTTGCCTCGTTGCTTTCGCATTTTATCGGCGGTTTGCCAGGTACGAGTAATCACTTCGCCGACTCTGCCCATCGCTTGTGAATCTGAACTTATCATGCTGAATACGCCCATGTCGTGGAGAATATCTTCCGCTGCAATCGTTTCTTTTCTGATGCGTGAATCAGCAAAGGCAATGTCCTCAGGTACGTCCGGGTCTAAGTGATGACAAACCATTAGCATATCTAAGTGTTCATCTAAGGTATTTTTTGTATAAGGCCGTGTTGGATTGGTAGATGACGGCAGGATATACGGGAAACTTGCGACCTTAATAATATCGGGAGCATGACCGCCGCCGGCCCCTTCTGTATGATAGGTATGGATAACTCGGCCATTAATGGCTGCCAAAGTATCTTCTACAAAACCGCCTTCATTTAATGTATCGGTGTGAATGGCAACTTGGACATCATACTTGTCCGCTACCCTGAGGCAGTGGTCAATGGCTGATGCGGTCGTTCCCCAGTCTTCATGCAGTTTAAGTCCAATCACGCCGGCATTGATTTGTTCAATTAACGGTTCTTCAGCGGACGAATTCCCCTTTCCTAAGAATCCAAGATTCATTGGGAATTCTTCAGCAGCTTCTAACATTCGGTGAATATTCCATTCTCCCGGTGTACAAGTGGTTGCATTTGTTCCGGTTGCCGGACCAGTGCCGCCGCCAATCATGGTTGTAATCCCAGATGAAAGGGCGGTTTCGATTTGCTGCGGGCTTATAAAATGGATATGGGCATCAATGCCGCCAGCTGTTACAATCATGCCTTCTCCAGCAATGACTTCCGTTGAAGCCCCAATGATCATGTCTACCGCTTCCATTAAAAGAGGATTTCCACTTTTTCCAATCCCAGCGATTCGGCCATCACGAATTCCAATGTCCGCCTTATAAATCCCGCTATAATCTAGAATAATAGCATTGGTTATGACAGCATCAAGTGCCCCATCTGCTCGTGTAGCAAGCGGATGCTGTCCCATCCCGTCACGGATTACTTTTCCACCGCCAAATTTGACCTCATCACCATAAACGGTAAAATCCTTTTCTATTTCGATAAATAAATCAGTGTCCGCTAGCCTGATGGCATCACCCGTTGTAGGACCAAACATGTCTGCATATTGCTTTCTCGACATTCGAAAGCTCATAACGGATTCCCCTCTCCTTGGTCCAATGGGCCATCGGTTTTATTATTTAGCCCATAGACTTCACGCTGACCGGCGAAGGGAACGAGTTCTACTTCTTTCGCATCCCCTGGTTCAAACCGGACAGCGGTACCGGCAGGAATATTTAGGTGCCTGCCAAATGCTTGGTCTCGTTCAAATTTTAGTGCGGAATTCACTTCGTAAAAATGAAAATGGGACCCGATTTGAATTGGCCGGTCACCTTGATTGAGCACCATAACTTTAGAAGCCTTCCTACCCTGGTTGCAGTTAATCGGCTCTTGTCTTAATCGATATTCTCCTGGTATCATTTTTTCGCTCCCACTAGGTTTAATTGATAGTTTCTTTGATTTTCAGAGTTGTTTATTTACTTTGGGAAATGGACATCCTCCATTGGAAGTTGTTTTACAATTATCGTAAAATTACCTCTCATTTTCGTAAAATAAATCCTCTTTTCGTAAAAATAACTGCTCTTTTCGTAAAATAAATCCTCTTTTTGTAAAAATAACTTTTCTATTCGTAAAATTAACGCTAGCGAATCGGCTCATGTACGGTAACAAGCTTGGTTCCATCTGGAAATGTTGCCTCTACTTGGATATCGTGAATCATTTCCGGGATCCCTTCCATCACATCTTCGCTTGATAATATTTTGGTCCCCTCACTCATCAATTCAGCCACCGATTTCCCATCTCTTGCCCCCTCCATAATTTCGTAGGTGATGAGGGCAATCGCTTCAGGATAATTTAATTTTAGTCCCCGTTCCTTTCGGCGCCTGGCCAAGTCTGCTGCAATGACAATCATTAATTTTTCCTGCTCCCGCTGGGTTAATTTCATCCCTTACCTCCCCCCTAGTAAATCATAAAGTGTACAGGCAATAATCTTTGTGGCATCCACCAGATCATCTACACGGATATTTTCATCAGCCCGGTGCCCATTAGCCTCTTCCAGCAATTTGGGACCAACACCAAACATGATTGTTGGGATGCCTTTTTCATAAAAATGACGGGCATCTGCATAGATCGGTACTCCGTTTATCGCTAAATCACCTTTCCCTTTCATAATGGACTGCCAGTTCGTGGATAATGCTAAAATCAGTGGTGAGTCTTCCGGAACAGGCCCGAAGCTTTCTGCATGAAGTATTTTTCGAATTTCTATTTTTATTCCTTGGGTCGTCTTGACCGCTTCTTCCACAACTTTTCTAAATTCCACTTCCGCTTGGTCCCCGTCTTCTCCTGGAATCAATCTTCGGTCAACCCTTATTGTACATTCATCAGGTACAACATTTGTGTTAATTCCTCCCGAAATGAGACCGACAACCAAGGTTGGGTGGTCAATCCCAGGCACAGTAGATTTATTGGACGCGAGAGTCTGCCGATATTCGTATAAACCATTTAAAATCTTTGTCGTCGCCTCAAGCGCATCAATTCCTGTATGTGGCAGGGCGGCATGGGCAGACTTCCCTGTTGTTTTCACTTCAAAATGTAAACAGCCGTTATGGGCATTAACTGCCGAATAGGTAAAGCCGGCTGCAATCGCCTGGTCAGGACTGATATTCCCTTGATCAAGCAGCCTTTTTGGTCCTAATTCTCCGCCTGTTTCTTCATCAAAAGTAAAAGCAAGGTCAACTTTACCGTGCAGAGGGTTACTGATTTTGACTTTTTTCAAGGCTAAAACGGCGTATGAATAGGCAGCAATATCAGATTTGGAAACTGCCACGCCCCGTCCATACATCTTTCCATTAATGATCTCCCCTCCGTATGGGTCAACACTCCAGCCTAACCCAGGGGGCACCACATCACCATGTGCATTTAAGACAATATTTGTTCCTTCCCCGTTCCCAAACTCGGTGCTGCTAAGGACATTGGCCAAACTAATCATTCCAGCAGCTTTGACTTCCTCTTCATCAACCTCTAATAGAGATACATCCACAAAGCCAAGTTCTTGAAGCTGGTGGTGTAAGAAAGCAGCAATAGGGTAACAATTACCAGCGGGGTTATCTGAAGGAACTTGCACTATTTTTTTTAAAAAATCAATCATTTCTGCTTGGTGCTCCTCAATCCACTGGACCAAACTTTCCTTATCCTGATTCATAAAACTCCTCCTTTTTGCTGCGTGTCCACTTACAGGCAAACACCAACTTTCTCCTGGATCACCCCGGATTTATCATCATAAATGACCTTTCCTCGTAAAATCGTTTTCTTCACCTTAAGTAAAAACTCTCTATTTTCGTATGGTGAATAGGCATTTCGAAAAGCCAATGATTGTTTATCAGCAATCGTTGATTCATCTAAACGTATCAAAACAAGGTCAGCATCTAAGCCGGGACGAATTCGCCCTTTACGGTCTCCTATTCCAAACCGTTCAGCCACATTCGACGTCCCTAATGGTAAAATTTGTTTAAGATTGATTCTCCGTTTAAGGACCTCATCAAGCAGTGAAAGCCATGTAAATTGAACCCCTTGAATCCCTCCCCATGCATCCCAGATGGAATCCGTTGCTTTCATCGAATAAAGACACGGGGAATGATCAGATCCAATCGTGTCAATCCATCCTTTCTGAATGCAGTCCCACAGTCCCTCTACCTCTTCGCGCGCTCTTAGCGGCGGCGCACATTTGAGGATGGCACCATTTTCAATAAAATCCTCTTCATCAAAAATTAAATAATGCGGACAGGTTTCCACCGTGACATCTACACCGCTTTTTTTGGCCTGCTCGATGAGCCCGATTACCTTCGCCGAACTAATATGAACAAAATGAAGGGCTGTTCCGTATTTAGCAGCAAGCTCTAAGGCATAACTAACCGCTTTCTCTTCCGCTGATACGGGCCTGCTCGCGAGAAAGGCCTTTCGTTCATTGATTCCGGCCCTATGTTTATAAAAAGCTGTAAATTTATTAATCTCTTCATTCCATTCTGCATGGAGGGCGAGAATCTTCTTATGCTCCTTTGCAGCCTGCATGGCTTGTTTCAATCCATCTGGCGAGACAAAGCGGAAATCTTCAATCCCACTCTCACTCATAAATGCTTTCCATGCAATAATCCCCTCACTCATGAGAGAGAGTTCTTGCCGGTAAGCGAGGTTCGTGTCTGTCATTCCACCCCAGAGAGCATAATCGACATGAGACATAGAGGTTAAATACTCTTTTTTATCTAGTAAATTCTTAACAGTAGTAACAGAAGGTGCACAATTCAGTGGCATATCAAAAATGGTAGTGGTTCCGCCGATAGCTGCAGCTCGGCTTCCTGTCTCGATTCCTTCCCAATCCGTTCTTCCTGGGTCATTGAAATGGACATGGGCATCAATAAAGCCAGGAACCACTAGACAGCCGCTTGCATCAATAATCGTATCCGTTTCCTCTTTCAATGGTTCTCCTTCACTTTTTACGAGGGAGTCAATCCTCTCATCAAGGACTCGAATGTTTACCTCTCGAAAGCCTTCCTCGGTAAAAACAAGCCCATTCTTCACCCAAAGTTCTTTCATCTTATGACCCTCCTTAACTCCCGCGATACGTACTGTACCCACCAGGTGAAATCAACAATGGGACATGATAGTGGGAGGCGGGTTCAGAAATGCCAAAGCGAACGGGAACACAATCTAAGAACGAAGGATCTCCAAGTAAAGTGCCGCGATTCCGAAAATAATCTCCAACATGAAAATGAATTTCATAGACTCCCTTTTTCATGGATGCCCCTTCGAGGAGAGGTTGATTGACCCGGCCATCTTCATTCGTATAGCTGATTTGAATGAATTCAAATTTGTTGTCTGGATCAACTTGCCATAATTCCACCAGGACGCCACTTGCCGGTTTTCCCATACTTAAATCAAGGACATGGGTAGTTACCTTTCCAGTCATTTCGGTGATTCCCCTGGATTTTCTAAATCTTCACGTGTCATGGAAAAACATTGAAAACCATACGGAGGACGCGGTTCGGTAAAAACTTTCCCTTCTTGTGAGGCAGTAATTTCGTCTAAAACGGTTTCCCAGGTCCGGTTATTGGATTCAAAGCGAACCTCCACTAACTGTGGAAAACGCTCTAATATACGAAGACCAATGCGGTAGATAAGATTTTGAATGGAGGGAGAATTCTCTTCATGGAAAACAGTATAAGCAATATCCCTAACTTGCTCTGCTGCGACATACCCATCTGTGGTTCTGCCCTTTGCAGCATCGAAATCGTTATAGCGCCACCCAATATTCAAAAAGATAAATAGTGGCCGGTCATAGGATTCTGGCAGTGTCGTATATTCATCCTTCACAAATCCATAAAAGGAGCTGCCACGTACCTTTAAAAGCTTTAGTCCCTTCAAACTGCTGAGATGATCGGCTGTGATGATCTTTTCTCCAGTGCGTTTCACTTCAACTTGAGCCAACGATTGTTCATTCAATGAATAGCGGAATACGAATGGACTCGGTTCAAAACTATCTTTCGTTGGTACTGGGAGCTCGTCAAATGGGATTTGTTCGCTAGAGATATCGACAGCACTCATATGAGGATACGTTTCAAGGAAACGGCGGGCGACAAATTCTAGGAATCCTTCTTGTGTTGAACCTTCATAATCGCCAGCATGTTTTAGAATAAAATTTTTCATCGAATCCGTTGCCACAACTAATGTATTATCCCCATCTTTAAACGACGATAAGAAGGCTTCGCCTTCTACTGCCACCCTAACATTCATTCCAAACAGAATATTGCTGCGACCCTTAAAGGCTGATTCAGGAATCGGACGGACTCCTGTTAATGGGGCTGCGTAGGTGCGATAAACCCAAACATCTGCTTTTCCGTAGCGCATCGTTCTTTGCATATCATCATCCCCCTTTATTGAATAACATCATTTAAGCGGAACCCTGCAATTTTATAGACCTCATCCAAGGCTGTCGGGTATTCTTGTTCATAGGTATTGCCCACACGTTCTTTCATCGCTGCAAGAATTGTTTCCTTGCTTTGGCCCTTCACTGCCATAATAAAAGGAAAATCAAATTGGTCGACATACCTCTGATTGAGTGAAACAAACTCACTATGTTCATTTTTCGAGAGCCGATCAAGACCTACTCCAGCTTGCTCCTTTTGCGAAACTTCTGATATTTTTAATCTAGTACCCAGATCCGGATGGGCACGAAGCAGGGCCAATTGCAAGGCTGCTTCTGCATTTTTCACAACCGTCACCATTGTTTGTAAGAGTTCCTCACGAGATTGAAAGGGCATACTCTCCCATGCCTTCTCAGCCACCCACGTGGAGTGCTCAAACACCCAGCCTACTGTACTCACAAATTCCTCTTTATTCATTTGATTTATTTCCTCTATAGAGCCTTGATTATTCTCCTTTACATCCATGGTTTCATCTCTCCCAAACTAACTGATTTCAGCAGGATTTCAGGAGAAACAGACAACTTGCCTCTCTTCACCACTCGTGCCTCCACCCTTTCAGCCGGTCATATTCTTCTTTGGTATCGACGTCAAAAAAGTCCCAACCGTTCTCATAATTAACTAGAATGCCAGTTAATTTTTCCTTTTTAATAAGCTGCCGTGCCCCTTCATCCCCCTCTAGTTTCTGTAAATCAGGAACCACCTTTGGCGAAAAAATAATGGGGGGTCTAGGAATCCCCTGAAAACTAGCGGCGATAAACGGAACCTCTTTATTCTCTTGATGTATCTTGAGGTATCGTTTAACCAAATCATTGATGATTTCTACTGGTAAGAGCGGTTGATCAGCGAGAAGGATCATGATTCCTTTGGGTTCCATTTCCATGGCTGCAAGCAATCCACATTGCAAGGAATGTGCCTGCCCTTTATCAGCATCACGGCATCTCAAAGCTTTCCAGCGTTCTCGGAGGGGACTCCCGAAAAGGGTGCCGTCAATCCATTTGAGCGTATCCTCATCCCTTGTCACCACAATCGTATAGTCCAGTTTGGAATTCACTGCCTTTTCTAAGGCTGAATTACCAACTGTTTTCTGCCCCCAAGGGAGTGCCAGCTTATTAACCCCCATCCGGCGGCTCTTACCCGCCGCAAGATAGACTGCGATGACTCCGTCGTTATCCTTCAAGAGAAACCACCTTTTGATGCCTTTTTTGAATCCCTTCCATCTTGACCCCCTATTCACTCCAAGTTACCTAACACTATATATATTGATAGACCTCCCAAAATACACCCAGGTTCTTTTTCAATTTTCTGATACTGGGTAGATTTTCAGTAGATAGACGAACATTACTAACAAAGCTTATGTCATCTTTTTTCACCATAATATCCAAAAGGGGAAATAGTATCTACACTAATGTCATATAATCTAACATAGAAAAATTGTTGATTGGAGCGGAAATCAACAGGCAAGTAACCAGAGCTATTTTATAAAAAAATATGTTAGATATACCTACAACAATTGAGCAATTGTAAGCATCATGTAGAATAATGTATTTTAAATTAATTAACTGGAATGGAGAGGTTGTATGACAGATTCTCACTTTATGGAAAAGGCAATTGAACTAGCGCTAAATAATGTTTTGACGAAGCAAGGGGGACCATTTGGAGCGGTCGTCGTCAAGGACGGAAAGGTCATTGGAATCGGCCGAAATGAAGTAACCGGGACAAACGATCCCACTGCACATGCCGAAGTGCAAGCCATTCGCGATGCCTGCCGGAATTTAAACGACTTTCAGCTGAACGATTGTGAAATCTATACCAGCTGTGAACCTTGTCCGATGTGCATCGGCGCCATTTATTGGGCACGCCCCAAGGCTGTTTATTATGCTTGCACCAAACAAGATGCAGCGAAAATAGGGTTTGATGATCAATTTATTTATGATCAACTCTCCCTCCCCATCGAATATCGAAAAATACCTATGAAAAAGATTTTTCCACCAGATGGAGATATTCCGTTTAGAACATGGGAGAATTCACAAGATAAAGTAGAGTATTAATATGACAGTAAAGGATGTTGTCCTATGGAGGGAAAACAGTTAAAGAGACGAATCTCTGTAGCATCTAAAAGAGAGCCAGCGGATACGGTCATTAAAAATGGGAAAATTATCGATGTTTTTAATGGAGAAATTATCGAAGGAGACCTTGCGATTGTTGATGGATACTTTGCGGGTATAGGTGATTATGAGGGGAATAGGGTGATCGATGCAAATGGCCGTTATTTATCCCCTGCTTTTATCGATGGTCATGTTCATATTGAGTCCTCTATGGTCACACCAAATGAATTTGCAAAGGTTCTTCTTCCGCACGGGGTAACTACCATCATTGCAGACCCACATGAAATTGCCAACGTATTAGGCGCTGAGGGGATACAATACATGCTTGATTCCTCTGAAAACTTACCGTTTGACTTTTTCTTCATGCTTCCTTCATGTGTTCCTGCGACCGAATTTGAAAATTCCGGCGCTACTCTTAATGCAAAAGATCTAAAACCCTTTTATCAGCAGCCAAGAGTCTTAGGTTTAGCTGAAGTCATGAATTTCCCAGCAGTTCTAAAGGCTGAGGACGACATGCTTGAAAAAATCCTAACAGCAAAACAAACTGGCAAAAAAATTGACGGTCATGCGGCGGGGCTATCGGCCAATGATTTGAATGTGTATTTGGCAGCAGGCATTCGAACAGATCACGAAAGTACAACAGCAATAGAAGCAAAAGAACGTCTCAGAAGAGGTATGTACCTAATGATTCGCGAAGGTACGGTGGCAAAAGACTTACAACAATTGATTCCCATCGTCAATGAGCGAAATGCAAGAAGATGTTTATTTGTAACGGATGATAAGCATTTAGACGACCTCATCCATGATGGCAGCATCGATCACAACGTAAGGCTGGCTATCGCCTCAGGTATATCTTCCATAACAGCCATTCAAATGGCAACCATTAATGCAGCAGAATGCTTTGGGCTGGAGGCTAAGGGTGCGATTGCACCTGGATACAAAGCGGATTTCTTCCTGTTTGATGACCTTGAGAACATTACTATTACAACCGTTTATAAAGATGGAATTGCCGTTGTCGAGAATGGACGGCTTATTATTGAATCACAGGACAATTCCTTGGTTGAAACAGACCGGTTAAGAAATTCTGTTCGTTTCCATGAATTAACGGAAAATCATTTCCAAATTCCATTAAATACGAAAAAAGCAAATATTATTGAAATTATTCCCAATAGTCTTGTAACGCGTCATATTATTGAAAAAGTTAATGCTAGTGATTCAGGGATATTTCAACCCTCTATCATAAATGACCAATTAAAGCTGGCCGTGATTGAGCGTCATCATATGAAAAATCAAATAGGTTTAGGGATTGTCAAAGGTTTAGGTCTAAAATCAGGTGCGATTGCAACCACCATTGCTCACGATTCCCATAATCTTATTATTGCCGGAACAACCGATTTGGATATGGTAGTTGCTGCCAAAGCGATCAAAGATATCCAAGGGGGTCTCGTTGTTGTCAATCAAGGCGAAGTGATTGCCTCATTACGACTTTCCATCGCAGGGTTAATGTCAGATCGCCCGTATCAAGAGGTTTATTCCAGTCTAAATGAGATAAATCTTGCCCTCAAAAAACTAGGTGCACACGACCACTTCAACCCATTTTTAACGATTTCGTTTTTATCACTTCCTGTCATACCGGAACTAAAGTTAACTGATAAGGGTTTGTTCCAGATTAGTAAGTTTGAGCATATAGATCTCGATGCTTAGGAAATAATAAAATATCCAGCAAAGGTGCTGGATAGAAGAAGACACCCTGGTTTGAAAGGATGGGAAAATGAAGAAAAGTATATTTAATGAGGGTGATGAAGTAAATATTCGTTCTTCGGGTGAATCAGTAACAATCAATAAATCTCAATATGTAAAAAACATGAAAAGGTACTCTTACATTGTCAATGAACATCCAAATACCTTTTTCTTTGAAGAAGAACTAACAAAAGATTAAGCTATTTTTTTGCTGAGTTCATTGTCATTGGAAATTATCTTTTAAATTCAAAGGAGAAATACCCCCAAATGTCGAAGATAAGGTAAAGGGGTTGTCCAATGAATAAAGCTGAATTATTAAAAAATCTACACTACGCCAGTCGGAGTAATTTATTTTCAATTGAGATTCCAAAGGCTGTTAAAGAAGATGAAAAGCTTATTGAAGGCTTGGTTAGAGAATTAGTACAAGACGGAAAAATAAAAATGAGAGAAGTTGTCCAACGAGACTGCTCCGTTTATTTATCCGGAATTATCAAGTATGCAACAAAGTAATCGGCTCTTTTGAGGGAATTCCCTCATAAAAACATCCCCTCGCAAATAATTCCGAGGGGATTTCTTTTTTAAACATCCTTTTACATTGCAACCGATTCTTGCTTTTCCACATTTTTATTATAGTAACGATTGAGAAAATGCCCATTTAACGAGGCGAGTATTTGCTGAAATAACATCCCAACCACTACTGGTACCGCAACTGCAGCTGGGAAGTAAGTAATAGCTATAACTGCCCCAGCACTGATATTTCTCATCCCGCCAGTGAATGTCAGTGATATGACGTTGTCTCGTCCACCATTAAAAAATCGACCAATTAAAAATGAAAACAAGTAACCAGACAGCGCAATCAAGAAGACCATTAAGGTAATACTTACAAGTTTAAAATTAGGATTTCTTAAATAGGGTGCGACTACTGCCCCATTAAGCATGACCACAAATCCAAGGCTAATTTTCGAAAAAGGAGCAAGACGTGTCCCTAATTGGTTTTTAATTTTCCCCTTTGTAACTTGGTTTAAGTACATCCCAATCAAGGAAGGAATGACCACCATTCCCAATAGACCTTTCATTATACTGATAAAGTCCATTTCAATTTTTTCACCTATAAATAACGATAGCGAATATGGAACAATGATTGGTGAAAGCAAGGTATCAATTAAAATGATCGACAAGACCAATGGAATGTTTCCTTTGTAAATGGCTACCCACATAAAGCTTGTCACTCCTGTTGGAATGACCATTCCCAAGACAAGTCCGGTAATCGTGTAATCATCACCAGAAAAGGCGACATGACCTACACCCCAGGCCCAAATTGGCATGAGGACATGAAGGATTGCCATTGCAATAAAAATTGGAAACGGATGAACGATCACCTCTTTTAGAGAATGGAAATTGGAACTTAAACTCCCAGCGAAGGTCATAAAAGCAAAAATCCAAGGAATTAAATATGAAAAATCCTTTAGATGGACACTAAACAATACTCCAGTCAATACACCAACCGGGGTAATTAATGGCATGATTCTTTCTAGTTGTTTATTTATCTTTTGCAGCATAAGCCTCTCCCCAAACACTTAAATTGTGTATACTCCATTATCAAGAATACCACATTTATTCAGCTTGGAGCTCAAGAATTTCGAGAACCTAAAAATATCCAAATACGCCTTTTTTATTAGTTTTTCAAATTTAAAAAGGATTTTCTCCAAGGGAAGGGTCGTCCTCTATAACAATGTCAGTATATGGTATATCTTCCTCAGGTGGTATGGAATTTACGTGAGTGATGACTCATTATTTTGGGAATCTGTCTGTTTTTCTGCACTAGTTTGATTTTTTTCCATTTCCTCTTTTACAGTCTTCATTTTTGCTAGGTCCTCTTTTACTTGCTCAGTTATTTTCTTTGGTACAACATCTCTTCCGTATGTAGCACCAATGTTTAGGGCACCACTCAGATGATTAATGCCAAGCTGGGCAAAGTTGTTGTTTTGCTCATATTTATCTAAATAAAGCTTATCTATATATAATGTGTTACAAATGGAATCTTGCTGCCTAGTCGCATCTTCTGTTTCCACCATTTTCTTTGTTAACTCATTACATTTTTCAATAAGATTATCCACTCCTTTAAGTAGCCCAGCTTGTACTTCATTAACTAGTAAATAATTACTTTCCAACGCAAGGACTCTCATTTTGATATGTGAATCAAATGATTCAACATCTACTTCTTCCAGCTCGTCCCCATCACAGGGTGAGCCGATTGCTGCTATTCCTTCTAATATCGATTGATTAATTCTCTCTTCCTTAGAGAAGCCGTTGAATTGATGGTTTTCTCGTTCTATTAGTTTCAAAATTAGACTTTCCAACGACATTACTTTTTCTTGCATCATTTCTTGCTTTTTAATATGAGTAGCTAATTTTTCCGATAGACGTCGTTCCACTAAACGTAGTAATCTTCCTTCCCTCTCCTTTTCTTCTTCCACGGACAAGGAAGTAGTCTGACTTGTATTTACGGATAATATTATTTCTCGAACAGATTGTTCAAACTTGTTTAGCCTCCCAGTCAGCATTCCTGTAGATCGTTAAATATCAGGTTTGAAAAAAATAGAGCCCCTCAGTAAGATACGAGTATAGAGTCCAATCTAACTCAGAGTCTTAAGGAGGAAGCCCTAATATGAATTTTAAAATGCAAGACAAACAAAATCAACTAATTGAAAGAATTTCCGATACACATCTTATTGTTGGTGTTGATATTGCTCAACAACTACACGTTGCAAGAGCAGTTAACTTCCGTGGAATTGTAGTTGGAGATCCTCTTATATTTGAAAATAATGAAGAGGGGTTCGTTAAACTATTAAACTGGATTCAAGACTTAAAAAAATTAAAACACTTAAATGCAGCAATAGTAGGTATGGAGCCTACAGGCCATTACTGGATTAACCTATCAAAATGGTTATACAACCAAAACATTGAGGTAGTAACAGTCAATCCTCACTTAGTAAAAAGGAATAAAGAGAATCGTGATAATACCCAATCTAAGAGTGATAAAAAAGATGCACTCGTCATCGCAGATATGGTCAAAAACGGATACTATTCCTTTATCCGCCCTTCCTCAGAATCATTTGAGAAACTTAGAGTTCTAATGTCTAACCGTGATGTGATTGTAAAACGTCTCGTCATGTCTATAAATCAAATAAATCGATGGGTGGATGTTGTCTTTCCAGAGTTACGACAAGTGTTTAACGATGTTTCGTGCAAAGGTTCAATCGCAACCCTTCGTTTATTTCCAACTCCAGATGAAATATCTTCAATGGAGTCACTAGATGTCCAGAGGGGATGGAAGTCATTAATGAAAAGACAACCAGGACCTAAAAAAGCTCAATTGCTGATCAATCTAGCAAAATCTTCTATTGGAACTGGGCAAGCACTTGATGCTTATAAATTCCATCTAGAACAATTATTAGAAGAATATGACCTCGCTGTAATACAACTCGAAAGAGTTGAACAACAAGTTAAAGAAGTTCTCAATAAAATACCATTTGCAAAAAAACTACTTACGATTAAAGGAATCAGTGAAATTTCATTAGCTGGGATACTAGGTGAGTCAGGAGATTTAAGTGGATTCTCCCACGGAAACTCTCTATTACGTCATGCAGGATTACATCTAGCTGAAGCAAGTTCAGGCAAATGGAAAGGTCAGATCGTCATTTCGAAGCGTGGAAGATCAAGACTCCGACGCTTCCTCTACTTAGCAACGATGAGCCTTGTGATGAATAACCCTGAATTTAAAGCAGTCCATTCCCATAATGTGAAGGTTAAAAAGATAAAGAAAGTGAAATCAATCATGAAACTGATAGGAAAACTAGCAAGGATTTTTGTAGGAATAGCACGGCGAAACGAGTCTTACTGTCCAAGTAAACTTCAAGTATTAATCCCTTTAGCAGCATAGAAATAAATCATTAGTAATATATAATCATCATATAAAACAGTTAACTTTAATTTTTGAATGTTGTCTTATTCGTAGGATTTCAAATATGTACGGAGTACCAGGTTTATAGAACAAAAGGGCACTGTGACCCATCAGGTTAGCATAACTGGCCTCCACCCCTTGGACAGACATGACGAAGGAATGAGAGGGCGATTGACCCGTTGAGACATGGGAGGGAAAGCCTCCAGGGGCGGCGTGGAGATGTACATTATATGGAAAAATATGGAGTGGTAGCTGACTCCTTTATTTAACTATGCCTTCACGAAGCCAAATGATCTGAACTCATTTCAATTACCCGTAAATCCAATTACAAGGGTTATGAAATCCTGCGAATAAGTGAGCATTTAAGAGATATTCGTATCAAACTGAGGGAGTTCAATAAAAAATAAACGCC
>NZ_JAGGQX010000040.1:0-44159 GCF_018613095.1 Bacillus sp. ISL-75 | reverse complement strand
CGGTACACGGGATTGTCGCTGCTCTCTATGATCAGAGAACATACAATTATTATTTAAAGCCATTCGCCTCTAATAGAGAAACGAATGGCTTTTTTCTTTGGTTTTTTAATAATTTTGAACAAAACTTGGTGAGTTGGCCTCCAAATAAAACCCAAGATATGTCTTTATAGCTAATCAGTATATGAAAGATAACGATGTTTAAGAAAAAATAATGTTAACTTTTTCCAACAGTAAATATCTATAAAAGTATATTTTAATAATAATGATGGAATAGTCAACAAAGTTAAAGATAATTTATACATCAACATATAATATATAATGACATATATGTTGATATATGTTTTGAAAATATTATTAAAATATTGGTAGAGAAAAGAAATTCGGAGGTGTACACAAAAGCCGTATCCTAAGAATACTTGTAGTGAACAACTTCCATTCTATATAACCAGAACAACGTCCTGAGATCTGGAGCCGCCTGTAGTTCCATTACGTTTTTACCGTTTAACCAGGAAGCAGGAAGGAAAAATTCCACTCGATGGGGGTTGAAGCCAGCTCCAGCTATAGTCACCAATTGTTTGTTTATTCTCAGACTGATGGGAGGGAATCCTTCCTGATTTCTGTTTCGTGATACTAGACCAGTGAATGCAGCGATAGTATGGCCGTTTCTCATCTGGTCATCGTTCAAAGGAAAGCGGAACGCAACTGAACGTCCGTTGCTCACGATGACATGATCAAATCTGAAAGAACTCTCATTTTTAGTCGGATGTAGTCCGGGAGACGTTTCCGGCGGATTCAACTCAACGGATGAATACAGCTTGGAGATCGCTTCGTTGATACCGTCTTCCGGCATATTTGCGGCTTTCAACGCAGGACGCATGGACTCTTTTTCCAATGTCGGGAAGACCGTAGGGGAATAGATTACTTCCGCTACGTCCAAAGCTGTTCTCATTTTTGGAAAGACACCGGAAACGTAAAGTGCCTGGGCTACTTGCTCTGGCTGCGTGTATCCCACGTCGGCGGATAAATATGTTACAGCCAATTGCTCAGGGAATAACTCCGTAAACACAGGGGTCGGATCGCTGTGTTTTAGGACTTGCCCCAATTGCGCAGGGGATAACCCGGAGTAAAATCTCAAAATTTCATGCGCCAAGGAAGCGGGTAATGCTTGTGGAAACGCAAGGCGTAGCAACCACGCCTGATAGGCAGCGTCCTCCACTACATAGATTGATAGATTCATAGCTCTCCTCTTTTCTCTTTTCTGCTTTAGTTTCCGTACGTCTCCTGAATGGCTGCCATACGGTCGTCAGCGCTGGATCCAGGGAAAACTGTTGCTAATGCGGAAAGTACCTCTTCCTTGTCCGAATATCCCGCAATTTGCAGTGTTTGGACCATCTTCAAAGGAGTATCTTTGGTATCGCTAAAATACAGCCGCACAAGTATCGCCATCTGCAATGGTAACGCTGCGTACGGCGGATTGTCGTCCTTAATTTTCCAGGGCCGCTTCAGATGCGATTTTTCCTTGCTCCTGCAGAGCGAAGATGGATTGCTCTACGCTAAAAACGGGAAAAGCGCCCAAAGTTAGAACCATAAAATCATGCATGTTAATTTTCCCTTGGTAATATGTGCCCAACGCTTTACTCGCCTGGGCAGCAGAGATACCTGCTATACTAAGCGACCAGGCCATTTGTGCCGGAACACTAGTGGAACCTGTAAATTCATTTCCCAGCAAGGTTACTAGCAGCAACGGGTTGTTACGAATTTCCGGATACAGACCGGCCAACACATTGTTTCTCCATACTCATGAATTGATTCGTAACCAAATATGTAGATTCATTTTGTTTCTCTCTCAAATTACCAATTTTAAATGTTTGAATAGTCAGAAAATTATTAGTATAATAGAAAAAAGATCAAGGAGTTGATTTCTTATGGAAAAGAATTTGCTTAATTCACCACAACCTGAAGTTAATGTCATGGATTCTCTATTTGCTGAAATGGTGTTAGACAAAGCCCTGCGTGATTTCCGAAAAGAGAAAATTCAAAAGAAAATCGACCTGTCCTTAAGAGATAAAAATAAAGCAGAATTCATACGATTAACAGAGGAATTAAAGAAAGTTTCTTAAAATGGTTTTATGTAAATAGGTCTTATATAGTATAAAGGTTCTTCCAGTCGAAGATCCTTTATACTGCTTGTTGAACTAAACGTATCCGTTAGCCACCCATGCATCGCACGCTACACCACAGAAAATGAAATTGGGTACCCTCGGACTATTCTTTTATAAAGATTGGCAAACCATGTCGTTACATTTTGGTACCTTAGAGCTCATGTAGATGATAATTAAATATCATTTCTCGAATACATTCTAACCTTTTCATTTTTTGTTTTTGAAATCAAAAACCTCCTACATTTAGGCTTGGGCCTTGGGAGTGCACTTGTAGGAGTTATTTTGAAAATGGGCGGTTATATTCCGAATGCTAAACAAACTGCAACCGCTTTAAATTATATTGAAATAAGCTTTATCTGGATACCACTAGTCATCTGTATACTGATCGGAATCACCCTGATTCCCTACAAACTCGATGATAAACGGGCAGAAATGGACTTAGAACTTGAACGCCGCCGATCAGGCGCAACGCCAATTCAAAATGTTGGTTGATGCATGGGATGATGCATGGGGACGGTTCTTTTGCAAAATTCTCATAATTTAAGAAGAATGGTATAAACCGAATGACCCCGACTAATCGGTATAGTGTGAAGGAAAGTGGAGTGCAATGTAAATATATAGCTGATAAGTATACTAAAACTTAAACATTTTTAACTAATACAACCCTTTTCAGAATGAAAAGGGCTGTTTTCTAATCCATCACTATATAAAATAAGTAGCAAAATGTATACTAAATACTATTACTATTTGTTATATCATTACCAATATATACCTATAACACTGACCTCGTTTATTTTTTGCCGCTACATATGAATGTTGCAGTATTTTGATTAAGGTAAGTTGCCCTACTTTTGGGGTGCAGTACACACTTTTACGTGTCGAGTTACTACAATCTACAATTTAAAACTTTTGCTTGTTCAGTTATCCAACTGCAATGGTATCAAATTCAAAATACTTTGAAGCTACTTTTACTGTTGTTTCTTTAGAAACCTTAATGGCCTCCTCTGCGTCTAATTGATAATATTCCGGACGGAATAATTCTACAGACGCAACATCTGAAAAACCAATTTCCTTCAATGTTGATAAAATGCCATCTAAATCAATTGCACCTAATCCAGGCCATACTCGATCCTCATCTGTTAAGAATCCAATTGGGAAATCTTCTGTATCATCCATGTGTAAGATAAAGATTTTCGAGCCGTCTGCGTTCTTCAGGTCTTCCATTTTTGATCCCATCGCATGGAAGTGGAAACAATCAAGAACTAATCCGACATTCTCACGATTAACTGTCTCCACAATATCGTAAGCTTGCCCAAAAGTATTGACCGTACATTGCGGATGTCCAACAAATTCAACGGCGATTTTAATGCCATAGCCTTGAGCAATGTCAGATAATTCTTTTAAGACTTCTACACAACTGTTTTTAATATCTTGTTTCAGAATCTTTTGTTCAGTAACCAATGGCACTGCTACCACATACTGAACACCAATCTTTTTACCTAATTCCATCATTTCTTTGAATTCTTCAATGATGGCCTGATAGCCCTCTTCATCCCGATTGTTGAAAAATACAAGAGCATTAAATGCAAGCGGCTTAATATGATGGGTTTGGAAATATTCTGCGAGTTCATCAATTGTATGGTCTTTTAGATACTCAGGCAACTTGTCCATGGTACGAATTTCGATAGAATCATAACCATGTTTTTCACAGTATTCCAAATCCTTAGCTAGATTAGAGTTTTTCAGTGTAGTAGCTTCGTTAAAACATAATTTCATCGGTATCATCTCCATAGGGATATAGTTAATTTTACACTCAAGGGTGATTTACTTATCATTTGTTTTAAAAGAATTAAGCCTCTTGAAGCTGCTTCTCACTATAAAATGCCGGCTTTTCTCGAAGAATAATCGGTTCCTTTTGACCTGTTTGCTGGGCTTGAACACATGCATCTGCTGTTACTTGCGCAATATAGCCATCCCATGATGTTGGTCCTTGAGGCTCGCCAGTTTTATTAATGGAATCAATAAAGTCCTGGATTTCGACATTATAAGCATCCATAAAACGGTATTTCCAATCATTTAAGATGCTTGTGCTAAGTTTTTCATCCTTTCGCATCACGATACTGGAGAATTCAGGTAATTTTGCAATACCATCTTCACCAATGATTTCACATTGAATATCATAGCCATATTTACAATTTACAAACACTTCCACATTCATCACAATCCCGCCAACTGTTTCGATTGTAAATAATTGTGGATCTTGCAGCTTTTCATGTGAGTATTTTGTTTTCCTTGGAAAAACAACTTGAACAGATTTATAGTCATCATTTACAAGCCAGTGAAGTACATCAATTTCGTGGATTAATGTATCTACTACAGCCATTTCCGTCACATAATTTTCGCCTACAGTTGGATTACGGTGTGCCGCACGAATCATTAATGGCTCACCAATTTCATTGTTATCAATGGCTTGTTTTAATTGAACATATCCACTATCATAACGGCGCATGAAGCCTACTTGAACTAATTTTTTACCTTGTTTCATTTCTGCTTCCACGATTCTCACGCAGCCTTCCGCAGTAGTCGCTAACGGTTTTTCACAAAAAACATATTTACCAGCCTCAACTGCAGCTACAACTGTTGCTTCATGTGCTGGCCCCCAGCTTGTAACAATGACGACATCCACATTCGCATCGGCAATTAGTGCTCGATCGTCTGGATAAACGACAGCATCTAATCGATAGGTTTCAACCGTTTGTTTTGCAGATTCTTGATTAACATCTGTTACTGCTACAATTTTCCCTCCGGATAATTTATTTGTAATTCGATCAATATGCTCTCTGCCAATTGCACCTGTTCCTACTACACCAAATCTTAAAGTCATGTTGATACTCTCCTTTATATTTACGAATTTAATGTGATACATCTAGATGGCGCTTTCATTTTTTAGTTAATTCACAATTCAATCATTGTTTTATAAGATTATTGATTGGAAGCTTGTTTATGACTTTCTTGTTCATAGTTACGGAAATAACTTTCTAACTGCTCAAGTGACTTTCCTCTTGTCTCTGGCAAGATTTTATTCACAAATATAATGGCGGCAATTCCACACACAGCGAAAATGAAGAAGGTTATCGATAAGCCCACTGCACTTAGTAATATTGGGAAAAATAGCCCAACAAGGAAGTTTGTGATCCATAAGCAGAAAACCGTAACACCCATTCCAAGACCGCGTAATTTTTGCGGGAAGATTTCAGATAACATTAACCAGGTTACCGGAGAAATAGCACCCTGCTGGAATGCTAGGAAGGTAACTGTCAAGCTAAGAACTACAAACGGAAGCGCTGGTGATCCTTTAAGTACTAACGAGAATACCCCAATTAAGGCAAGAGCTGCCGTTGTTCCCGTCAATCCAGCAATAAGCATCGGACGTCGACCGACTTTTCCTAAAAGCCAGATACCGACAAAAGTTGCTAATACTGAGATGGCACCATTAGCAATATTTCCGATTAGTGCTGCATTGGTTGAAAAACCTGATTTTTGAAGAATTTGAGTGCCATAATACATGATGGAATTAACACCCGTTATTTGTTGCACAATCGCAATCCCAATTCCAATCCCGATTATCCGGCGGACCCACGGCACATTTAAATCCCCAAATGTTGCATGCTGAACCCCTGACTCTTGAGAAATATTATTTTTAATCTCATCAAGTTCCGATTCGGCACGGTTTGCTTCACGTATTTCTTTAAGGACTCTTAGTGCATCCCCCAGTTTTCCTTTTGATGCAAGCCAACGCGGGCTCTCTGGAACCGCTAACATTCCAAACCATAAGACCACAGCCGGAAGTGACGCAATCACTAACATGTAACGCCAAACATGTGAAGCTCCTTCGCCAAGCGTATTTCCAAGGATGGCATTAAATACAAACGCTAACAATTGACCGGAAACAATCATTAATTCGTTCTGGGTAACCATCCTTCCCCTCTTCTCAACCGGAGACATTTCCGCTAAAAAGGATGGCACCATAACGGATGCAGCCCCTACGGCTAAACCCAGCAAGAATCGGAAGACGATCATAACACCAGCAGATGGTGAAAGCGTACATCCAATGGCTGCAATAAAGAATAGTAAAGCGAGATTTAGAATCATTTTGCGGCGGCCAAAACGGTCGGATAAACGCCCACCAAATACGGATCCAAGCGCAGCTCCAAAAAGTAATGAACTTGTAACGAAACCTTCCGTCACCGGTGTCAGATTTAGCTGGTCAGGTTTTGCCATAAAAGGTAATGCTCCGTTAATAACACCGGTGTCATATCCAAAAAGAAGTCCCCCAAATGTGGATATAACCGTAATCTTTTTTAAAGCTTTTTCGTAATCATGTGGTTTTTCAATCGCTTGATTACTCATGTTCTCCCTCCCCAGGGTTCGTTTTTTTTTAAGCTTTTATTAATGAACCAATTTCTAATGGAATTAATTCTTCATTAATATAATTACGGGCTTTCAACGCATACTCCAACGGATGTGCAACTGAGGGGTCTTGTTCTGCTTCAATGACAATCCAGCCTGAATAATTCGTTCCGAGAAGCTTCTTGTATACTTCTGTAAAATCAATGCAGCCGTCACCAGGAACTGTAAACATTCCTGCCAAAAAGGATTGTAAGAAGGACTTTCCTTCTTTTTCACATTGTTCTTTTACCGCTTGACGCACATCTTTAAAATGAACGTGATGGATGCGATTGAGATGTTTATTTAATAGAGTCATATAATCAGCATCGGATACATAGATATGGCCGGTATCATACAGCAAATGAACGTGATTAGGATTAGTGTTTTCCATAAGACGATCAATTTCTGCTAATGTTTGTACGCCCGTCCCCATATGATGGTGAAAAACTAGCTTCAAATCATATTCTTCAGCAATTTTTCCTAATTCATTTAGTCCCTGGCATAACTGAGCCCATTCTTTATCTGTGAAGTATGGTTTTTCATTGAAAACATTTTTATCTATACCTTGAATACTATAGGTTTGTTCTGATACGACAGCAACAGCTGCATTAACCGCTTTCAAATACTCACAATGTTTATGGAAAGCTTTAGAGGCTTCTTCCACACCGTCTCGAATAATAAAACTGCTAAACCATTGTCCTGCAATTTTTAATTTGCGAAGTTGAAGCTCTTTGTTCAATACTTTAGGTTCTGGAAAAAAGCCACCAACTTCTGTTCCCTCAAAGCCTGCTACTACAATATCACTTAGTAAGTGGGACAATGTATTCTCTGCCCCAATTTCAGGAATGTCATCATTGCGCCAACCAATTGGAGCAATCCCCCATGAAATTTTTTTATTTCCCATCGTATAACCTTCTTCCTTATAAAAGTAGGACTGTTTAACCGGTTGTTTTATGAATAGCGTAAAAACCCGAAATAATATATCCTCCCTCTCTTATTAGTGGATTTCACTCCAATTATCGTCTGCAGACAAGAGTGTTCAGTCATATGTTCACAAAGAGATATTGATTAGTTCCTATTTTATAGATTATGAAGAATCGATGTATTATAAAAAATTGCTATCTAATTATCATTTCTTGCTAAACTTTTAGAAGTGTATCAAGATTTAACAAAAAAATACCCACATAAATGGATATTTTTTAAAAATATGTAATTAAAAACAAAGTTTTCTAAACTTTCCAGGAGTTATGCCCCCAGTAGATTGGGAGAACACTTTAATAAAATGGCCAATACTATTAAATCCGCAATCCATGCTTATTTGCTCGATTGAAAGATTGGTTTCCACCAATTGATTCTTAGCTTGGATCAATCTGTAATTTAGTACATATTGGTGAGGGCTGGTTCCTATATACTTTTTAAACGTACGACAAAAATGATAGGTACTTATATTGGATATTTCACTCAGCTGGTCGACGGTAATTTTAGATGAGTAATTCTCACTTATATAAGACAGTACGGCTTGAATTTCGGTTGGCACTGCTTTTGTCCCATTTGTATCTCTGTTTTCAAACGTATTACGGGTACTTTCTACTAAATTACCAAGCAGTTTATAAATTTCTAAAGATATTTTAAAGTCTATTTCCTGGTTCGACGCTATAAGTGATAAAATATTTGGAATATTATTTTGTTCAGTCGGCAGTCTAAAAATACACCCCTTTCTTTTGTATAACTCTTTATACATAACTTGCGTGTGACTACCTGTAAAGTGAAAAAATTGGAAGGTCGTTTCTTCCGCTGCATAGTAGTTATTATTTTCTTTACAATCTAGAAGAACAATATCATCTTTCGAGGCTACAAATGATTGGTCAAGATAGTGGAAATGCATCGATCCTTTTTTTATATAAAAAATGATAAAGGAATTCATGTAATCACGCTTAATGCTGTAGGGAACATCTACTATATATTCACCGCCCCATAGGACATAATTATATAATTCTTTCGTTAAAGCGGAAGGTTCATAGAAATATAATCCCTTTTTTGACTTGATGCCCGGTTCTACCTTTGGAATATAGAAATTCATTTTTTCACCTCTCACCAATTGTAAACACTAATTTAACATTATTAAATATAGTATATTTCATACAGACTCAAATGTAATGGTCTATTTTTTTGGAACTATTCGAACATTTTATACAATAGCACGGTAAATATTCTCTGAACACCATGTACGAGCGTTTTTTATTGAACATGAAAAAAAAGAGAAATATTGAGATAATTCATATTTTACACGCTTACATTATGAATGTTAGCGTTTTTTTAATACATGTTTTCGTTTTCATCACGATTGCTAAAGGGACTCACGAGGTACAAAATTAAATTAAACTAAACTAATTCCCAGGGGGAAATCATGATGAAAAGAATAATTAAATTCATTAAACATACAATACCATCTTTTAAAAAGTCAATGGATCAATATGGAGAGGCACGAATCATTTTTTATGAAAGTATGTGTGCTTTAAGCGAAAAAAAGTAAGGTAATTTTATTAATAATCTCATAAAAAAAAGCATAAAAAAACGCGGAGTAGTCCTCTAGACCATCTCCGCGATTCAGTTATTCATTTATTTTTTCTATGCTCTCATTTTAAAGTTGTCCTCTATTTGTTCTAATGAAAGCCCTCTTGTCTCTGGCAAGTTTTTCGCTACAAACACTACCCCAATGAACCCAAACACAGCAAATAAGAAAAATGTTCCTGAAAGTCCGACAACCTTTAAAAGTGTAGGGAAAAATAGACCTACTATAAAATTACAAAGCCATAAAAACAATGTAGCAATTCCCATACCAGCACCACGGAAACGAACAGGGAAAATTTCAGCAATAATGAGCCACCCTAAAGGACCAATTGCTCCTTGGAAGAAGGCTAAATATAGGACTGTCAGAGATAAAACTACCAATGGCAAGGCCGGTGAACCAGCAAGCGCGAAAGTAGAAATACCGATCGTAATAAGAACAACTGTTACACCAGTTAACCCTGTAAGCAGCATTGTCCGTCTGTTGACTTTGTTCGTGAGAGACATACCAACTATAACAGCAATAACGGCGATTAATCCATTTGCTACATTTGCAATCAAAGCTGTTTTTGTTCCAAAACCAGCATTTTCTAGAATTTGTGTTCCATAATACATAATAGAGTTTATACCAACTAACTGGGATACTCCCCCAATTATAGCCCCTAGGAAGATAATACGTTTGATCCAAGGTACCCTTAAATTCTTTAGCGTCACTTTTTCTATTTTTTGCTCTGCTTGGATATGTGCTTTTATTTCATTTAATTCTTGTTGTGCTACACCCTCATTACGAATCATTTGAAGCACTTTTAGTGCTTCAGCCATTTTTCCTTTTGATGCCAACCATCGAGGACTTTCTGGTAAAATAACCACTCCAATCCATAAAGCCACAGCTGGTAATGTTGCAACTACTAACATGTAACGCCAAGCATGTCCTGTATCACCAAAGACATTTCCGATGACTGCATTACATATATAAGCTAGAAACTGCCCAGTTACAATCATCAATTCATTTCGAGTAACCATCATGCCCCGCCGATCCGATGGAGACATTTCCGCAAGATAGGATGGTATTATGACTGAAGAACCACCGACAGCAAGCCCCAGCAAAAAGCGGAAAATAATCATGATTGATGCATTGGGTGAAATAACGCAGCCTAATGTTGAAAATAAAAATAAAATAGCTAGATACATGATTAGGCTTCTGCGCCCTTTTTTATCTGATAATCGGCCTCCCACTAATGACCCCATAGCAGCACCTAAGATTAATGAACTCGCTACTAACCCTTCTGTAAAAGCATTAAGATTTAATTGGTCAGGTTTAGCCATAAATGGAAGTGCTCCATTAATAACTCCTGTATCATATCCAAATAATAGCCCCCCAAATGTTGATACAGTAGTAATTAATTTCAAGAACTTTTTTGGGTTCTTTTTCTTCTCATGTTCCAGTTGAACTGGAATATCAGAAACTTTGAGATTTTGCATGTTAAATTTCCCCTTTGTCTAATTGTTTTTAACAAATTTCTTATCCCAGATTCCTTGATTAAGTCAGGTTGGAATAATAGACTCCCATAAAGATCCTTGCTCATTCGGGATCCATTTAAAACGCTTTCATTTTACTCAATTTTGAATCAAACTGATTCTATTTATATTTCTCATAATATAACCTAAAGTGGTACTGTAATTTTGAAATGCGATGTTGTGGTTTTCGGGGGTTCATAATTTTTAATGTTAATTATTGTAGATGACATGAGATGTTTAACTAAAAGACAGATTCCTGCATTGGCACAATTCAATAAGGAAAGTCTCAGGATATGAGGTAAAAAAATATATTTTATCTGACCGAGGAACAATCTATGGTAATTGCCCCCCCGGCCTTATAATACATTCAGTTGAATCTCTTCATATAACGAAGCTGTTTAACCTTTTTTTAGACTAGCTGTGGTTTTTTATTCTCATATTCTACCCAAACGGATCCGTTGTCTGCAGAACGAACACAGTTTTCAATCCAGCGAATACCTTCAATTCCAGCATTAATATCAGGGTATACCAGATTTTTCAATGTTTCCTCATCCCCGCGATTTTTTGCATCAATGGCAATGGCAAATTTCAGATAAATATTTGCCCAAGATTCGGTTAAACCTTCTTGATGCAATGCTCCCAAACGCTCATCAGCATTACATGTTTCATCCAAGTAAGGCATTGCACGTATTAAAGTTTGAATAGGTTCTCCCTGAACTTCCAACTTAAGTTCATTTGGTTTGCTATCCCACCATTCTAGACTTGCTTTAGATCCGACAATGCGAATTCTGTGGCCGTCCATACATCCTGCATTGATAGAAGATGTCCATAGTCTTCCTACTGCTCCGTTTTCATATTGCATCAAAACAAAAGCATTATCCTCTAAAGGAGCACGGGATCCAACAAAACTTTGTCGGTCACATAATAATTTTTTAATTTTCATGTTTGGCATAATCAGCTCGGACATATAGTAAGTATGGGTTGAAAGATCTCCCAAAACAAAACTTGGACCAGCAACCTTAGGATCCACACGCCATTTTTGGGCAGCATTTGTTTTATCACCTTGTTCGGTTGCACTAAAACCATGTGTGTACTGTAAATCAACCACACGAATATCACCGATCTTACCTTGTTCAATCATGGCCCGCATTTGAAGCAGCAACTGATTCCCAGAAAAACCATAAGTAACTCCCACAATTTTTCCTAGTTTCTCTGCTAGGGCTTTTATCTCCTCACCCTCTGCCACAGTAAAGAACAAAGGTTTTTCACAAATAACATGCAATCCGGCTTCCAATGCTTCTTTCGTAATTTCATAATGGGTTCCGTTAGGAGTGGCAATGGATACAACCTCGATACCATCTTCCCGTTTCGCTTCTTCTGCAAACATTGTTTTATAATCAGGATAGCAGCGATTCTCATCGACACCAAGATTAACACCAAAGTCTTTTCCTCTTTCTGCATCGATATCAAATGCACCCGCTACCAATTGATAAGCTGTATTATCTCTTAGTGCCCCAATGCGGTGTTTATAACCAACCTGGCCAGTTCGCCCGCCTCCAATCATCGCCCAACGTAGTGGTCTTTCAATCTTTTTCTCTCCATTTAACATCGTAAAAACTCCTCTCAATTGAATAATTTTTAGTATTTTTCAGAAATATCTGTAAAATTAAAAGCTAAGTGTTTGTTTTAAAGCATCTATCGATGTTCTTATTCCTGCCTCAATGGACATGGTCAGATCTTCCATTTCTAGTGAAACTTCACCGTTATATCCCATCATGCGAACAACAGAGAAGAATTCTTTCCACCATTGCAAATCTTGACCGCAGCCGACAGCCACATAATTCCATGCTCTATTTGCTGTATCCGTAACCTCTTTTGTTTCCAATACACCATTAACAGCTGATAAATGTCTTTCAATTCTTACATCTTTACCATGAACATGGTGAATCGCTGCTCCCAGTTCTCTGGCTGCCAAAATGGGATCTGCTCCCATCCAGATTAAATGGCTTGGGTCTAAATTCAATCCAACCATCGGTCCAACTGCATTCCGTAATCTAAATAATGTTTCCGGATTATACACTAGCATAGAACTGAAATTTTCAAGGGCAATTTTTTCGACACCACATGATTCAGCCTTTTTCACTAACTCTTTCCAATAGGGGATCGCTACCCCATTCCATTGATAATCCAAAATATCTTTTAATACTGGAGGCCAGCTTACTGTATAGGTAATCCAGTTAGGAATTTTATCTTCCGGGCTTCCTGCCGGCAGACCACTCATCATAATGACCTTCTTAACACCAAGTAAACCGGCTAATTCCATTGTTTTTTCTGTTACTTCTCTGTGCTCTTTTCCAAGTTCACCTGGATCTAAAGGATTTCCAGAACAATTCAATGCACAAAGCTTAATATTCCGCTTTTCTAGTTCGCCTAGAAATTCACTTCTTTTTGCTTCACTTTCCAGCAATTCATTTAAACGCAAATGTGGAGCCGGTGACCAACCTCCTGTTGTCATCTCAATCGTATCAATCCCCATTTCAGCCACCGTATCCAGCATTTTTTCAAACGGCAAGTGGCCTAAGCTATCTGTTACATATGATAATTTCATAGAATTTCCCTCCTTGTTTTGATTGCTGTGTATTTCTGAATCCTTTATTGCATAAAAGTGTTTGGTTTTTACATTTAAGGACATCTTACAAATTAACCTGTTTTTGGAGAATTCGCTTTCATTTTCCCATGTCTGTATTTTCCAATGAATCACCTTCTATGATCTTGTCATGACCTTGTTTACATAGCTAATTATATAAAAAGAATTCAGAATAGTAATTAAATTATAGAGACATGTTTTTATACTTTAAGGACATCTTTCTTTAAATGATTAAATTTTAATCGTAAAAAAACACCCCCAATATAATAATGGAGGTGTCAGCTATGCGAATATGTAGTTGTATTTTGATCTACAAACAGAGAGCGAAACTTTCCTGGTGATATTTGCATCATGGAAGTAAAAACACGGGTAAAATATTGAACATTCATAAAACCCGTTTCCTCAGCAATTTCTTTTAACGACAAATTCGATTTTTTGAGTAATCATGGCTTTTTTTATTCGTTCGTCTTGAACATACTTTGAAAAACTAACTCCTAATTCAGATACAAAAACACGAGACAAATGTCTTCCGGATATGTGTAGATGTTTGGCTACTTCCGTAAGCTTCAAGGAATTTGATAAATTGTCATGAATATATAACTGCGCCTGCGTAAGGAGTACGGAGTGCTGTTCGGGATCATGTTTATGATTACTCTTATTCAAAGCAGGAACAAAATCCTGCAATATGGAGAGAATAAGAGAATAAGCAATATTGGAGAGCATTTCTTCAAAAAACTCATTTTGCCGCTTTGTTGCCTGGATAAGCAGTGATTTCCATAATAATGCTGTTTCCATTTCATCTTTATCATGTAAAATTACTTCGGTGCATAGTTTGGCAGTCTCCATAATTTTGATCCAGCTTTCACTCGATTCGGATTCAATTAGTTCAAAGGCAACATATAATAAAGACAAGCCCTTTTCACTTTTTATTTGATGTAAAATTTCAGGTCTCGATAAAAAAAGCGTATTTTCTTGAAGTGTAAAGGTACTTTGATCGTCTATGTAGGTTCCTTCCCCTTCGACTACATAACACACTTCGAAAAAGGAATGTTTATGTAATTGATTGTCATAATGTTTCGGCATGACTCCCCAATAATGAACTTGAAAAGAGGCATTATTTTGGTTTAAACGATGAACATAATCATTCAAAGAAGTTTTTCCAGAAAGGTATTTATTTAAATCCAATATAAGCACTCCTATTCAAAGTGATGTAAACGCTTTTATATGGTATTAATTAAAACTAAATAGCCTTTGGGACTATCCAACTTATCTTAGTTATTAAATTTTTTTAGTCTAGTGAACTCTTCATTATTCCGTCTTGTCTTGTACACTTATTTAATGGTTCAAATACATTCTAGATGCCAGCCTTACTTTTTTCAACAGATTGTCATTTAACTTGAAGATTAAGGCTCAAGCACATCAAAGAAGAACCCTTTAAGAGTTCTTCCTCAGCCCTTACTTCTAATTGCACGAATACTATTTCTTAGAGAGGTATGTTCTTTCCTTTACAGCCCGGCTGTTTCCCGGATGTACTTCCTTGCTTTCACTGCATATTCAAATGGATTTGCAATTGCCGGATCCTGTTCGGCCTCGACTACAAACCATCCTTTATAGTTTGCTTCGCTTAACACCTCAAATACCGGTTTGAAATCAATGACGCCGTCTCCTGGTACGGTGAAAACCCCTGATTTAACAGCCTGCAAAAAGCTCATTTTTTCACTATGTACTCTTTCCACGACTTCCAAACGGACATCCTTTAAGTGAACGTGATGGATCCGATCAACGTATTTTTTTAACACTGACAGGTGATCTTCGCCAGAGAATACAAGATGTCCTGTATCGTAAAGAAGGGATACTTTTTCAGGGTCGGTTCCTTCCATTAAACGGTCGATTTCTGTTGTGGTTTGCACGCCTGTCCCCATGTGGTGGTGGTAGACAATTTTCATTCCTTTTTCAGCCGCCAGGTCGCCAAGGCGAGTCAGCCCTTCCGATAAGAGCTTCCATTCTTCTTCAGTATTTACAGGTTTATTTGCAAATAGCGGTGTTTCCATTTGGCCCTGGATGCTGTTGCCTTGTTCTGAGACAACAATTACTTTTGCACCCATTTCATGAAGAAAATCACGATGTTCTATAAAAGTTTTTTCAGTTACTTCAAATGACTTTGATGTTAAAAAGGAACTAAACCAAGCACTTGCAATCTCTAATCCTCTTAAAGAAAGGGTCTTTTTTAAAACCTCTGTATCTCGCGGATACTTGTTTCCCACTTCACTTCCCGAAAAACCGGAAAGCGCCATTTCGCTTATGCATTGCTCGAAGGTAACTTCGCTGCCGAGTTCAGGCATATCATCGTTCGTCCAGCCGATTGGGGCAATTGCCAATTTTACTTGATTTGCGTTAAACATTGTCTTATCCTCCATCATTCATTGTCCTGTGTTTTAGCAATAATGGCCTTTTTAGTAATAATGGCCTATTCGTCTCATTGCCTTGTAAGTTAATACAAAACCTCCTAACTGCATCAGATCAAACGGATGGCTTCTCTACTATTAGGAGGTTCGTAGTATCACTTCTTCATTTCTATTAAATTACTGGAGCTGCAAGATTTAATTGAACTGGGGCACCCTTTTCAAGCGATTCTTTTGCTGCTTTCGCGATTTTTTGCGCTTGTAAGCCATCAAAGCCTGTGCAGGCAACTTCTTTCTTTTCAAGAATAGAGTAAGTAAATTCTAAAACTTCATCAATATATGCCTGGTTGTAACGCTCAAGGAAAAAGTAAAGCGGCTTATCTAGCGTAACAGCCTCAACTGTTGATACTTCAACAGTCGTAGGACGATTGTTATCAGCTTGTGCTGCCCCTTTTTCACCGAAAACTTCAAGGCGCTGATCATATCCGTACACTGCCTGACGGCTGTTATCAATTACTCCCAGTGCACCATTGGCAAATTTCAATGTAACGATAGCGGTATCAATATCACCAACTTCACCGATTGCCGGATCCACCAGCACTGCTCCGGCAGCAGAAACCTCGACAACTTCACTGTCCATTACATAGCGTGCCATATCAAAATCGTGGATCATCATATCCATAAACAATCCGCCGGAAGCTTTCACATAGTCAACACCTGGCGGCTCTGGGTCACGGGAAGTAATTCGTAAAATATGCGGCTGACCAATTTGACCATCTTTTACAAGTGTTTGAATTCTCCGGAAATTCGGATCATAGCGGCGGTTAAAACCAATTTGCAGCTTTACTCCCGCTTTTTCAACAACAGCTAATGCTGCTTCTGTTTCTTCTACGGAAAAACTTACTGGTTTTTCACAGAAGATATCTTTGCCGGCAAGTGCTGCTTCTTTAATGATTGTTGCGTGAGTATTGGTTGGTGAACAAATGAAAACTGCTTGGATATCCGGATCTTCGAGCAATTCATGGTAATTGTTTGTCAGTACTTCAATTTGTTTTTCCTTCCCCCATGCCTCTAGATGATCAATTACAACATCTGAAACACTTTTAATGCGAATTTGTGGTATCTTTCTTAAATTTTCTACATGCAATTTTCCAATCCGGCCTGCGCCAATTATTCCTACTGTTAATGATGTCATTGTGATTCCTCCGATTTATTAAAGGTAATGTTTGGTTAAGCGCTTACTCTATACCCACGCCGAAAAGTCGATCGGCGTCATTAAAGATTTTTTAAGTTTCTTACAGATTTACGTTCAACCAACCTAGGTGAAAGCATAATTCGCTGCTGCGGGATCCTTGGGTCTTTTATTAGCTTTAATAGCTGATCCATCGCAAATTTTGCCAACTCCTGCTTTGGCTGGGCAATCGTCGTTAAGCCGGGTTCGGTTAATTCCGCGTAAATCGTATTATCAAAGCCAACTATAGATAGATCATTTGGTATGCGGATACGTGCCTTACGTGCTTCCTTGATAAAAATTGCCGCAATTAAATCGGTTGAAGCAAACACTGCTGTCGGCCTATTCTCCAATTGCAATATCTTCCTTGCTGCAGCTTTTGCGTCGTCTATTTTAGACATGGCATTTAAAGTCCATTCATCCTTTAAGACAACCCCTTCATCAGCCAGGGATTTTTTAAAGCCTTCAAGACGCATTCTGCCGCTGGCCCGGTTTTGCTCTGCGATTATAGCAATTTCTGTATGCCCCATATCAAGGAGGTACCTTCCTGCCATATATCCCCCTCGTACATCATCTGTTGTTACAATATGTGATGAAAAACGGAGGCTGTCAACAGAAAACATTAAATGCGGTATATCCCTTTTTTGAAGACTTTTATAGGCCTTCCAATCTTCAGGCTCTGTCGCAATAATAATCCCGTCAACCTGTTTTTTTTGTAATAATTCTAAATAATCATGTTCGCGTTCAATCTGGTAATCCGTACTGCATAAAATAATGGAATAGCCCATTTCCCTGGCGTTGTTTTCCAACGCACGGGCAACTTCGGCAAAAAAGGCATTTGAAATATCAGGAACAAGAACACCGATTGTAAAGGTTTGCTTACCTGTTAAAGCAGTAGCAACACTGCTTGGCTGATATTCAAGCTCCCTCATTATTTTCAGAACTTTATTTCTCGTTTCTTCACTGATACGGCCTGTATCGTTAATCACCTTGGAAACGGTTGCAATCGAGACCCCTGCCTTTTCAGCTACATCATAGATCGTAGGCTTCATTTTCTTCCAAACTCCCTTTAATAATCCTTATTCTGGTATTATTTTACCACAAAGGATTACCGGGTGATGCTATGCTATATTGGAATCTCTTTTTTAAAACAAAATTTCCCGCTTATTTTAAAACTTTCACAAACATTTTTAAATTGTATGATCCATTAATTACCTACATACTGTTTAATCTTAGAAAGTGACTCATCCACATTTTCTTTAGTAATCACATTAGCACCGGAATCAATTCGTTTGTCAACTGACTGTCCGTGAATTGCTTTAACCGCTGCATCTACCGCCATATAACCAATCTTATAAGGATCCTGGGCTACCTCAGCATCCAGCCCGCCTGCTTTGATCGAATTTAATCCTTCTGATGTCCCATCGAAACCAACAACCATTACTTTGCTGTTTTTTGATTGTACAGCACGTAATGCACCTAATGCCATATCCTCGCTTGTTACGAATACTGCTTTAATTTTAGGATTTGATTGAAGAATATTTTGCATTACATTCATCGCTTTCGCTCTGTCACTATCAGCAGGTTGAATCGTCACGACATTAATACCAGCAGCTTTCAGGGCTTTTTCTGCTCCATTGGTCCGGTCATCGTGGGTTTTATCCCCTAAAGCTCCACGAATGATGGCTACCTTATCTCCTTTATGAAGTTTATTGGCCATGTATTTTCCACCTTCTTGACCAGCCACTAAATTTCCTGTTCCTACGAAACCAACTTTTTCAGGATAGTTTGCATCTGTATCTGCCAAAATGACAGGAATCTTATTTCTATTGGCCTGTTGAAGAACATTAAGTACGGTAGCGGGTTGGCTGGGTGCAACAACCAAAGCATTCACATTATTGGTAATTTGATCTTGAATCAGAGTAACTTGTTTTTGTACATCAGTTTCAGCACTAGGCCCCATTACATCTACAGTAACTCCATCTTTTTTACCCGCATCCATTGCACCACGCTGAACCAGCTTCCAATATTCACTATTTAAAGCTTTAAGAACAACAGAGACCTTTACTTCTTCATTTGAAGCAGCCTTATTAGAACCAGAAGCAGTCTTGCTTGCCCCTGGAGAAGCCGAATTGCTGCATCCCCCCATTACTAATCCGGCCCCTAATACACTAATCATTAAAATCCCGCTAAGTTTTTTCATCATTTCTGCCCCCTTAAAATTTAAGTTTAAGAAATCGCATTCTCCCGAGCATTATTCTTTGATGATATTTTTTTGAATCAACTTTTTCACACAGAGTTAGTTTTTCTTACTTTTGCGTTGACGAAGAACGTCAACATACACTGCCGCAATGATAACCAATCCGATTACCGCCAGTTGAGCATCTGCGGAAACGTTAAGAAGGTTAAGGCCATTTTGAAGAACAGCAATTACTAGCGCCCCGATTAATGTGCCGGAAACTGTACCAACCCCGCCGAAAAAGCTGGCGCCACCAATAATAACAGCTGCAATGGCATTTGTTTCATAGTTTAATCCTGCTAGTGGGAATGCGGAGTTAACTTGACCTACCATTACTAATCCGGCAAGTCCTGCCATTAAGCCGCTAAGTGAATAAACAATCAGAAGCACTCGGTCCACATTAATACCAGACAAGCGTGCAGCCTCCTTATTGCCTCCGATCGCATAGATATAGCGGCCTGTCTTTGACCTGGTAAGGAAAATGTGAAACAGTACATAAACAACAATGACAAGAAGAAAGCTGACTGGAATCGGACCAACAAATTGATTTCCAGCAAATTGAATGGCAACCGGGAACCCAGCAATCGGTGCGGCTGCGGTTACAATTAGAGCAATACCGCGGCCGATGAATTGTGTACCAAGTGTAGAGATAAACGGATGCGGTAAATGCAGCTTCGTTAATAACAGTCCGTTTACCCAGCCAAATAAAGAACCTACACCAAGACAAACAATGACACCAATAAATGGGTTCATATGCAGGTTAACGGTAACGATTCCCATTAACATGATCGATACGGCAAGAATAGCACCAACTGACAAGTCAATCCCTGCTGTTATGATTGCTAAAAGCATTCCAAGCGCCATTAAAGCATTGATGGCCGATTGACTGGCTATATTCATAAGGTTATTTAAGGTAAGAAACTTATCTGATAGGCAGGTAAGTATGACAATCAAGATGACAAGAGCTAATAGAGGTCCCAGCTTACCAATTATTTTCTTTAAAGTGATCTTTTCTTTTGGATCTGTGTTCACCGAAAGATTCTTTTCTGATTCTGTCACTAATTGAACTTGACTCATTTTCTCATCCTCCTGTAGCCGCTTTCATTATTCGGTCTTGCGAAGCTTCTTCAATCGGCAGATCTGCCGTTAATTTCCCTTCACTCATGACTAATACCCGATCACACATCCCAAGAATTTCAGGAAGGTCCGAAGAAATCATCAATACCATGGAACCGTTTTCAACTAACTGATTCATCAAGCGATAAACTTCAACTTTTGCCCCTACGTCTATCCCTCTTGTCGGTTCATCAAAGATAAATACCTTCGCATGTGTGCATAACCACTTGGCAATAACAACCTTTTGCTGATTTCCGCCACTCAAGTTCCTGGAGTGAAGTTCAATGTTACCAGGACGAATTTTTAACTCTTTTACATACTTTTGTGCTTCCTTACGCA
Source organism: Bacillus sp. ISL-75 (assembly GCF_018613095.1). Lineage (NCBI taxonomy): Bacteria > Bacillati > Bacillota > Bacilli > Caryophanales > Bacillaceae > Bacillus > Bacillus sp. ISL-75. The sequence goes on along the minus strand of NZ_JAGGQX010000040.1, from coordinate 23,488 downwards.
TTTCTTTTACATCCAGCAGACCTGTACTGCCTTTAAACTTTTCCATATTCGCTATAGCAATATTAAAGTCAAGTGTCATGTCGAGTAGTAGACCTTCACTTTTGCGATCCTCTGTAATAAAAGCTATCCCTGCGTTTATGGCGTCGCGTGGAGATTTAATCTTTATTTCCTGACCGTCAATAAAGACTTTCCCGCCTTTATGGTGGTCAACACCGAAAATAGATCTGGCCAATTCTGTACGGCCCGCACCTACAAGTCCAGAGATTCCAACAATTTCTCCATAATGGACTGAAAAATTAACCGGTTGGGTCGTGCCTGCTACGATTAAATCTTCAACACGAAAGCCCTCTTTTCCAAGGGTAAAGGACTGCTTTGGAAACTTTTCATCTAATGATCGTCCCACCATCAGTTCAATCCAGTAATCACTTTCTGTTGTTTTAACTGGTAAAGTTTCGATTTTAAATCCATCTCGGAGAATGGTTATCCGATCGCCAAGGTGTTTAATTTCCTCAAGGCGATGGGAAATAAAGATAATGGCGATGCCTTTTTTCTTAAGCTCTTCGACCACTTTATAGAGCTGTTCTACTTCCTGGGCGCTTAAACTGGAAGTAGGCTCATCCATAATAATTAATTTGGCATCTAACGTGATTGCTTTTGCAATTTCAACTAACTGCTGCTGTCCAATACCAAGTGTTCCCAGTTGTTTATCTGCAAGTTTCGGGCTTTGGCCAAGCATCTCCAAGCAGCGCTCAGCTTCTTTGCGCATTGCTTTATGGTTAAGCAAGGACATTTTTCCGCCGTGTTTTAATTCTCTTCCAAGAAAGATATTTTCATAGACCTTCAGTTCAGGAATGACATTTAGTTCTTGATAAATGGTAGCAATGCCTAGTTTCATGGAATCAACTGGGTTATTTAGTGTTACCGAGCTCCCTTCCCAATAGATTTCTCCTGCGTCCTTTTGATGCACGCCTGTTAAAATCTTGATTAAAGTAGATTTACCTGCACCGTTTTCCCCCAGCAGCACATGTACTTCACCCGGTCTTACGTCAAGATTGATTCCCTTTAATACATGGTTTTGAGCAAAACTTTTCTTAATTCCTTTAATTTCGAGAAGGCTCCCTCCACGTACAACCATATATTGTCTCCTTTCTGCAATTATCCATTTTGGCTTTAATAGATTGGTCGTAAAGCGCTTACCCAAACAAGAGAATGGGATTATTATATTTTAAATAAGAGACCATTTGTTTTATCTAGGTAAGCGCTTACCCTATGCTTATATTGTAACCTACTCCTATTGGGGATTTCAATTCTTATTTTTCCAAATTAACAAAAAATTTATTGTATTTTTGGTATATAGTGATAAAGTTAGTGTTATTTTGCTTAAATATTGATACATACTCTTATTATATTTTGGGATATAGTGGTCATCTTATAGTGATGTAATGATTATATTTCTACCTTCGAAGTATCCCATACCTTTAGTTTTTCTAATGAAGTTTTGTAGTAATCGGTTAGAACCTGAAGATAATCTGGTCCTTTAACTGCTGTAAACGGATTTGGGCCTTCTGCAGTCATCTCCATAATGATCGGCCCAGTATAATTAATTTCATGTAATGCTTCAACTTGACCTTTTATATTAGAATGGCCATTTCCAACAGCTTGACGATTAGAATCAGCTACATGATAAACTCCCAACTTACTTCCTGCTTTTCTTAATGCATCAATAGGGTCTTCTTCCTCAATATTCATATGATAAGCATCTAAAAGAATAGATAAATTCGGACTATTGACAGAATCAAGTAGTTTCAAGGCCTCTTGATTTGTAATAATTTGATGGTTCTCATAGCGATTTAACACTTCGAACACTACTTCGATATTTAAAGCTTCGGCTTTCTTCATCACTACCCTGGAACTTTCTACAAGAAGCACCCAATCCTTCGCGAGATCTCCACTCCCGGTTATTTTTCCCACATCGCCATGTAAACAAATTCGTTTTGCACCTAAATCGCTTGCCCAATCCAATAGATTTAAAAAGTAGCCCACTGCCTCTAGTCTTATATCTTCATTTTCACAGGAAATATCCACATTATCAGGTGTAACAGATAAGACTTTTAACCCGTATCTAGACAAGATATTTGCAAGTTCCCCTGGATCTTGCGTAAGATCTCCTTGAACTTCTACACCATCTACACCAATATCCTTAGCTAATTTACACTTTTCTTCAACAGAAATATCACCAAAAGTCCATAAACATAAACCATATTCTCTACTCATACTACTTCCTCCTAGTTACTAATTTATTTAATATTTCTTTTATAGAGTCTAGTACTCTACAATATTTCAGAGTGGATTGAATTTTCAGATTATTATTTATATATGATTCTAGTACTTGATAATACAAAACGCCCGGATACTCACATTTATAAACGGTTTTTAACCTATCTTACTAACCTTACTCTGATTTACATCATATTTATCTCTAAACTCATCCTCTATTTGTTCCAATGTCAGCCCTCTTGTCTCTGGCAAGTTTTTCGCAACAAATAATATCCCAATAAATCCAAACACAGCAAATAAGAAAAAGGTTCCTGATAGTCCGAGTATTCTTAAAAGAGTAGGGAACAATAGTCCTACTAGAAAATTGCAAATCCATTGGGAGCATGTAGCGATCCCCATACTAAGACCACGTAGGCGAACAGGGGCAATTTCAGCTATTACGAGCCATCCTAAAGGTCCAATAAACCCTTGAAAAAAGGCTAAGTATGTAACTGTCAATGTTAATACGATAAATGGTAAAATCGGTGAATCAGTTAGCGCAATATTAGTAATCCCAATCGCTATTAAAACCACTGTAACACCAGTAAAACCTATAAGCAGCATCGTCCGTCTATTCACTCTGTTAAGGAGGGACATACCAACGATAACAGCAATAACGGCAATTAATCCATTTGCTACGTTTGCAATCAAAGCTGTCTTGGTTCCAAAACCAGCATTTTCAAGAATTTGAGTTCCATAATACATAATAGAATTTATTCCCACTAACTGAGCTACTGACCCAACGACAACCCCTATTCCTACCATATATCGAACCCAAGGTACCCTTAAATCTTTTAGTGATGCTTTTTCTACTTTTTGCGATTCTTGAATATGTGTTTTTATTTCATTTAATTCTTGTTGTGCAATACTCTCATTACGAATCATTTGCAGTACCTTTAATGCTTCAGCCATTTTTCCTTTTGAGGCTAACCATCGAGGACTTTCCGGTAGAACAGCCACTCCAAACCATAATGCCACTGCCGGTAAAGTTGCAACAACTAACATATAACGCCAAACATGTCCTGTATCTCCAAAGGCATTTCCAATAATGGCGTTAAAAACATAAGCTAGAAATTGCCCAGTAACAATCATTAATTCATTTCGCGTAACCATCCTGCCCCGATGTTCCGACGGAGACATTTCCGAAAGATAGGATGGTATGATTACCGAAGAACCGCCGACAGCAAGGCCTAGAATGAAGCGGAAAATAATCATTACTGTTGCATTGGGTGCAGTAACGCAGCCCATTGTTGCAAATAAAAATATAATAGCGAGATACAGTATTAGACTTCTGCGCCCTTTTCGATCTGATAACTGTCCTCCCACTATTGAACCAAAAGCAGCTCCTAACGTTAGAGAACTTGCTACAAGCCCTTCTGTAAGAGGGGTAAGATTTAATTGTTCGGGCTTTGCCATAAATGGGAGTGAACCATTCATAACACCAGTATCATATCCGAATAATAGCCCCCCAAATGTTGATACAGTGGTAATTAATTTCAAAAACTTTTTTGGGTTCTTTTTCGTAAAATGATCCAATTGCACACTCTTATTTGAAATATTCTCCATATAGAAATTCCCCTTATATATATAAGTGATTAACTCTTGGGCAAAACAACTGTAAAATTAATCTAAGAAACAATAATCCTAAAGTAAAACTTCCATTGGTTTTCAAACTGTGCAGCGCTTACAAATTTCTTTTAAGGCATCTCCCTTTTCTATGTAAAATGGAATGAAATCCTGTTCTGATGTGAAACTAACATCATGCCTGGAAAATGGAGAAGATCTTATCTTTCATTCATAGAAATTGGAGCCGTTGAATCACGAACAATCAAGAGAGGAGACATAACTACCCGTTGCATCACTTTATTAGATTGTTCTTTCTTATTGGTAATTTCATCAACAAGCAACTCTACTGCTTTTGCTCCCATTTCTTCTATAGGTTGAGCGATAGTCGTTAATGGCGGGTCACTAAGTTTTGCCAAAATACTATTATCAAATCCTACAATAGATAACTCATTAGGGATTTGTATCTTTAGAGTTCTTGCTGCACGGAAAACACCAAAAGCAAGTAACTCTGTCGAAACAAAAATGGCTGTAGGCCTGTTTTCTTGATTTTCCAATAAATTTAAGCACACTTGTCCACTCTCATCCAAATCTAAAGAACTATATAGGATGGTTAACTCTTCAGAAGATAGACCAGAAGCTTTTAATCCTTCTTTAAATCCCTTTACTCGGTTTTTTATGGAAGGGATATTGATGTTTTCTACGATCATGGCTATTTTTCGATGACCTAACTGTGCTAAATGAGTACCAGCTTCATACCCACCCTGAAAATCGTCTACCATTACTATATGAATGGGTAAATTAGGAACATCACGAGAAAGCATCACAACTGGAATATCACTCTCAATTAATTGTTGAAAAGCGCGCCTATTTTTTAAACCAGTTGCAATGATCATTCCATCAACATATTTTTGTTTCAACATGGAAATATATTCATCTTCTTTGGTACTGTCATTATCAGTACTACATATAATGACATTAAACCCTTTTTTACGACCGTTGTCCTCAATTGCTCTTGTCACTTCAGCCATAAATGGATTAGAAATATCAGGAATCAACAAACCAATTGTTTTCATTGCCTTTTTAACGGAAGAAGCAATACTTGGCTGAAACTGTAATTCATCAATTACTTCCCAAATTCGTTTCTTTGTCTTTTCACTGATACTTCCATTTCCGTTTAATACTTTCGATACAGTAGATATAGAAACATTTGCTTTTTTTGCAACATCATATATAGTTGGCTTCAATGCTAATCTCCCTTTCCCCAATTTCTATTTTTCATTATAAACAAAGTTATTAGGAAAAAGGGCAATTTTTATCCATTCAAACCGTAATTAAAACATCATTTTCTACTTTAACCGGCTTTTTCTCCTTATACGACTCTATACATGCAAGAGCGATTAACAATGCAGAACGGGCATCCTCTCCGGTAATGGAAGTCGGTTTATTGTTCTTTACTGAATCAACAAAATCTTTTAATTCATCTACATAAGCATCAAAGAGCAAGTCCTGATCGTAGCGCAAAGTATTATAACTCGCTCCCTCTTTTGTATACCTAGTCATACTTGATTCGCGAATGCTTCCCATCTGTAACATCCCTTCAGAACCAAAGACTTCCCCACGGACATCATACCCATACACTGCTTGGAAGTTTGCTTCTGCAACAGCAATAGCGCCATTATCAAATCTAACGCTTACAACTGCTGTATCGAGTAAACCTTTATCCTTAAATTCTGGTGCTACCAAAGCATCTGCCATAACAAATACTTCAACTGGTTTAGCATTTGGATTTAGGTATAAAAGTGTATCAAAATCATGAATAAGTGTTTCCAGAAAAATAGTCCACTCAGGTTTATTTGGATTACCTAATGCTGGATCTCTTGTTAAAGAGCGTAATAATTGTGGTGTACCAATTTTTCCAGCAACGATTTCTTCATGCGCGCCTTTGAAGCCTTTTGAAAAGCGACGGTTAAATCCAACTTGTAATGGCACTTTCATCTCCTTAACAACTTGAAGAACTTCATCCGCTTCTTCCAGTGTTATCGCCATTGGCTTTTCACAAAAAACAGCTTTTCCGTTTTTCGCAGCAGCAATAACATTACTTGCATGTGTTCTTGCTGGTGAAGCGATAATAACTGCATCTACATTTGGGTCCTGCATCATTTCAAGTGGATCTGTATACGTTTTTATATTTAATCCTAATTCATTTGCAAATTTTTCTGCAGCACCGGGAAATGGATCTGCTACTGCATATAAAGTAGCATCTGGTATTCGTTTTGCTATACTTTCTCCGTGAAAGGCCCCCATTCTGCCAGCACCTAATAACCCAACCTTTAATTGACTCATTTCATCACACCTCATCATTTTAAGAAATACTTTTTTCTAATTATTATTAAAAAAACTCACTTAGAAAAAACATTTAGGAAAGTTCTTTCCTATATTTTTATTGTAATCACTTACATTAAAATCGTCAATTACTTTTATTTCATTTTTATGAAAATTTTTTAAATTCAATTTGGGATTGATAGCTTACTGGACGCTTAAAGAAAAAAGGCTATTCTTAAGCATTTTTCATACAATACTGGTCTTCTCTTTTAAAAGTTTCGATTACTTTTATACTTCGAAACATCATATGCTTTACCTGGAATGACGAGAAAGAAATTAAACAATACCGGATTTAAGGTGTTTCTTTCAGAATATATCTTTTTTTGAGAACTCACTTTAGGAAAGTCCTTTCCTAACTATACACACTGCTCTCCTTTCTTGCTATGGTGGTTATAAAAAAAGATACAAAGTTTTTTAACTTTGTATCTTTTATCAAAATTTTAGGAATTTGTTGGAAAGGACACATCGACAATTACTAGGCACCAGCCTTACTTTTTTTGATAGATTTTTCTTTTTCCAATTCAGCATGATCTTTCCCCCAAATGATGATGAGGAACGTAGCCATTAGTCCCAGTACCCCGACAAAATAAAATCCTGCTTTAATTCCCAATAGTGAATTAAATATTCCTGCACAAAATGGCCCTACAAAGATGCCTATTGCATAAATAGCCTGGTAGGCACCCATCGCCGTCGCTCTTTTTTCGGGTGTAATTTTTTCAATGGCCAATCCTAACAGCAACGGGAAAATTAAGCCCAATGAAAATCCGCTAAAAATCTGAACGGCCAAAAATAACTCTTTACTCTGAACGAACGGAATCAGTAACGTGAAAACGGACGCAAAGAAAAAGGCCGTTTTTAGGGCATTCCATTCACCCAAAAGCGGAACAAGTACTCTCCCCATAAAAGGAGTCGCAATGGCATGAGGGATCATAAACGCAAACACGATGAAAGTGAGCTCTCTTGCATGAAAGCCAATATGGAGGGCATAGTTGGATGTAAATCCAAACATCGTTGAAAAAATAATACTATGTGCCAAAATCGATAATAGGGCCACCTTCAACAATGATGGTTCTTTTATAACAGTCGCTAATTCCTTCACCTTTAGCGGTTCCCTCTCTATTCCTTCTTTTGATTCAAAAATAAAAAGGGATAGGATCACACCGAGGATGCTGAAAGCTCCAGCTATCCAAAATGGAGCTTTCCAGCCCCATTCACTTACGATTGAACCACTGAAACTCATCCCTAAAAACTGGGCAAGAACGACAATAAATGAAATACTCCCCATTGCCCGATGTACTTCATGATCAGCAAAATAACTGGGATATAACACTGTAAATGCGACCCACGTAGCCGCTGAAATTCCTGCAAGTGCGCGGGCTGCGAGAATCCAACCTAAACTATCTGTTAGTAAAAAAATCACACAACTTAACATGCTGGCCAACATGCCAAAAATGATAAATGGTTTCCTAGCTTTCTTTACATCAGAAAATATCCCAATCGGAAGTCTGCATAAAAGCTGCATTATCCCGTAGCTGCTCAATACCATCCCAATAAATGTATACTTTCCCCCCAATGATTCCATATAAGGTGAAAAAACAGGAACATAGAGAAATTGCGGAAACCACAATAAAAAAGAAACAACAATAAACAGATATTTATTTCTATTCGTTCGTAATGTAATCAGGCATACCACTTCCATTTTATTGATTTAAGAAAAAACCGGGCAAATTTCGCCCGGTTGATTTTATGCTTTATAGCTTGATTTAAATTCTCTAATCTTCGCTTTTACCGTTTCTTTAACAGCTTCCTTACCTGGTGTAAGAATGGTCCGGGCATCATACACTTCCTTATCGTTCTCGAGCACATTTCGAACAGCCTTTGCCCATGCTTGCAAGCATTCTGTATTCACATTAATTTTGGCATGACCTAATTCAATCGCCTTATGAATTTGGTGTAATGGGATCCCTGAACCACCATGTAGGACAAGCGGCACATTGGTTAATTCTGAAATTTCCTTCATTTCGGCAAACCCTAATTTTGGTTCTCCTTGGTAGGGGCCATGTACAGAGCCAAGGGCCGCTGCCAGTGCATCGATGTTTGTTTCTTGGACAAGCCGTAAACATTCCTGTGGATCGGCGTAATTAATGCCACCGATAAGACCATCCTCGTTACCGCCCACGGTTCCAACCTCAGCTTCGACTGTCACACCGTGATGCCGGGCATAGTCAGTCACTTGCTTTGTCATGGCAATGTTTTCTTCAATGGAATAGTGCGAACCGTCAATCATAACGGAGGTATATCCAGCGTCAATGGCCTCCTTACATCTTTCCACACTTTTTCCATGATCAAGATGAAGCGCAACCGGTACTGTAATCTTCTTTTCCTCTACAATTCTATTTACCATCGCAGCTATCGTCTTAAATCCGCCCAAATAATCTACTAGTCTATCGGATGAGGCCACAATTATAGGAGACCGCTCCTCTTCAGCCGCTTCTAGCATCGCTTCTGCCCATTGAAAGCTGTTGATATTAAATTGTCCTACCGCATACTTTTCTTTTTTCGCTTTATCAAGCATTTCTTTCATCGGAACTAACCTTGTTGTTGCGATCATTTCCATCCCACCTCTCTTGTCTGAATTTTCAAACTAATTAAGGCGGATCAAATTCAAGTGAATTTGATCCAACCTCAAATGGATTTTTAGATTTAGTATTGTTTTGCCGTTTCTAATTTTTGTTGTCTTAACTCATATGCCTTTTGGATGCTTTCTTTATTCGATACCTCTGCAACACCGACATTCCACCAGCTATCATAGCCATCAGTCATTGTTTTTGGAAGGACTTTAATATCGATTAGTGTAGAGACTTCTTGCTTCTTGGCATCTTCTAAGGCTGCTTTCAATTCTTCGACTGTATTGACGCGGTAGGTCTTTGCACCATATCCCTCAGCCACTTTTGCATAGTCAATATTGAGGATTTTATTATCATGGGTTCTAAATTCACAGAAATAACTGCCGCCGCCATGATCCATTTGTAAATTGTTGATACATCCAAATCCTGAATTATCAAAGAGGACAACATTGATTTTTTGTCCGTATTGAATAGACGTAATTAATTCAGAATGCAGCAATAGGAAGCTGCCATCACCTACAAGGGAATATACCTCTTTCGTTGGCTCCGCTAATTTTACCCCTAATGCACCCGATACTTCATACCCCATACAAGAGTAGCCGTACTCGACATTGTAAGTATTTGGTTCAGTCGTATTCCATATACGCTGTACATCTCCTGGAAGGGACCCAGCTGCAGTGATGATCACGCTGTCAGGTGAAATGGTGTCATTCACGGCTAGTAAGGCCGTCGTCTGAGCAAGCTCTGTGTTAAGTGCGTCCGCATATTCATTCAATACTTCTTGAGAAAAATGATTTTTAACTTCCGGAAGGAAATTCTCACGCTTGAATGTTACTTGACTCAAACGGTCACGTTCAGCATTCCATTCTTCTTTTAATTCAGCAATTTCACTGCCAAAATCACTTTCATATCCTTCTAATAATGGTGCCAATTGCTCTAATGTTATTTTTGCATCTGCTACGACTTGGAAGGCATCCATTTTATAAGCCTGCAGACGGCTGACATTGATATTTAAGAACTTGGTTTGATCAAAGTCAAATGCAGTTTTTGAAGAAGTGGCAAAATCTGTATATCTTGTTCCAATCCCAATAAATAAATCAGCTTGACGCGCCGCTTTATTGGCTGCCAGTGTACCAGTGATCCCCATTCCACCTAGATTATTTTTGAAATCGGATTCTATTGTTGCTTTACCGGCTTGTGTTTCTACTAATGGGATATTATGTTTTTCTGAAAGCGAAACCAATATATCACGTGCTTGGGAGTATTTTGCTCCACCGCCAACTAAAATGACCGGTTTTTTGCTTGCACGGATCCGTTCAGCAGCTCCCTTAAGCTCTCGCTCAACCGGTGCTTTACGATCGACATAATGGACGCGTTTTTCAAAGAATTTTTCATCATAGTCAAACGCTTCCCCTTCTACATCCTGCGCAATACAAATCGTTGCCGGACCTGCTTTTCCCTGGTCGGTCATCACTTCAAAGGCACGAAGCAAACTTGGCATTAACTGTTCAGGGCGTGTAATCCGATCCCAATACCTGGAGACCGGTTTTAATGCATCATTTGTCGTTACAGCTAAGCTATATTCTTGTTCTACTTGTTGTAAAACTGGATCAGGCTGTCTTGATGCAAAGGTATCACCCGGGATAAACAATACAGGGATGTTATTGGCCAAGGCTGTCCCAGCCGCTGCGGCCAAGTTGGCTGAACCTGGCCCAACAGACGTTGTTACGGCATAGATTTTTTGACGAAGCATTTGTTTACTGTATGCGATTGCTGCATGTGCCATCCCTTGTTCGTTTTTCCCTTGAATCACCTTTAAATGACCTGAATATTGCTCAAGTGCCTGCCCAATTCCTAAAACATTTCCATGTCCAAATATATTAAAGATTCCTTCAACAAATGGAAATTCTTTTCCGTCCACATGGATATATTGTTGATTTAAAAATTTAATTAATGCCTGCGCTGTTGTTAATCTAATTTTCCCCATGGCTATTCTCACCTCACACTGTTTGTTCAGCTTTTTCAGATCTTGCCGCAATTAATTGTTCAATTTCGGCAACGGTTGGCATCGCTTCTGAAGAACTGTGTTTACTTACCACAATAGCTGCAGAGGCACTGCCGTATTTAAGGGCGGTTTCAATATCCTTGCCTGTGACTAGAGCGTATAAGAAGGCAGATGCGTAAGAGTCGCCTGCGCCAAACGTTTTTAATACTTTCGTTAGATAAGCATGGCCTCTGAATGTTTCTCCTGATTTTGAATATGCATAAGATCCTTCTACACCGTGCTTAATCACAACTAGTTCTGGAGAGTATTTAAATAAATGGTTAACAGTCGCTGCGTTGCTGCCATCTGCCACGTTTTCCATCACATCGAATTCATCACGTGTACCCACTACCACATCTGCCTGCTCCGCCACTAATGAATAATAAACAGATGTTTCTTCAGGTGATGCCCATGTATATTCACGATAGTCCAATTCAAAAACAACTTTCACGTCATGTTTTTTTGCTAAATGAATGGCTTTTAAGACTGCTTCACGGGAAGGGCTTTTAGCTAAAGCTGTACCAGAAACAAGTAGAACTTTTGCTTTTTTAATATATTCTTCATCTACCTCAGATGGCTGTAAATAAAGGTCAGCTACCTCATCGCGGTACATTAAGATACTGCATTCTTCCGGACTTTTAATCTCCGTAAAGGCTAAACCTGTCTTATGGCCTTCTTGATCAACGGCCATGTTGGATGTATCCACTCCAACACCACGCATATACTGCTCAATAAAACGTCCGTGCTGGTCATTGGCAAGCTTGCCGATAAATCCTGTTTTTAGTCCAAGCTTTGATGATCCAATCGCAATATTTGCTGGTGAACCGCCTACATATTTTTTAAATGTCATTGTTTCTTCCATTGGTCGGTTGTATTCCACCGCGTTTAAATCCATGCATGCACGGCCAATGGCAATAAGGTCAAATTCTCTATCAGTATTAAAATGAATTTTCATTTTTTAATAACATCTCCTTTACTTACGGTTTAAGATCCATTCGTGTGCTGGCTCATTGTGAAATTTCCAAATGCGTGTTGGTCCTGCCATTACATTTAGGTAATAGGATTCATAACCATCAGGAACCCCAACTGGATGGTATCCGGCAGGTACTAACACGACGTCGCCATTCTCTACTGCCATTGTTTCATCAAGAGAACGGTCATCTGTGTATACACGTTGCAAGACAAATCCTTGACGAGGGTTCATTTCATGATAGTAGCTTTCTTCTAAAAAAGACTCATTCGGCAAGTTATCTTGATCATGCTTATGGGGCGGATAGCTTGACCAGTTTCCGCTTTCTGTGAATACTTCTACCACTAGTAAACTATTTGCGGAAGGGTCTGAATCTGGTAAGATATTATGAACTAAACGCTTATTGCTATATTTCCCTCTATTTTCAATTCCATTATCTTCCGCTTTAATTAACATAGTAGGCAATTGATTAAAAGATGGGGAGTAGCAAAGAGCAACCCGAGCTTGACTCACAGCCTCCACCTCAAAAGAACGATCATTTGATACATAAACACTATCTGTTGGTTTCTTTTCAAATACGCTTTCTCTAGTACCTATATTTTTAAATGCTTGTTCATGATCGGTAACATTGATTTTCCCTGTTAGTGCGACAATGCAGCATTCTACTTTAGCTAGTTCTTCTGTATATGTACTACCTGGAGTAAGGTCGATTACTTTAAACCCCACATATTCTAATGAAGAATTTTCACTTGTTACTTCATGAACGATGGTTACACCTGGTGACGTTTCTTTAAGATTTGGTTTTCGGAGCAATTTACTCACTTTGTAGTTGCCTCCTATTTCTGTGAATTCTAGTAATGGCTATTATCCTAGCAATCATTAGCAGGATAATAGCCGAATGTTACAGTTGCTGGTAACTTATTCAAATGATGGGGCTTTATAATTAGCTGTAACTACTTTTTTACGTGTATAAAAGTCTACACCGTCTTTCCCGTTTGCAGGTAATGTTCCGTAGAAGGAAGATTTCCATCCAGAGAATGCGAAGAATGCCATTGGAGCTGGAACACCTAAGTTAATTCCAAGCATACCTGCATCGATATTTTCACGGAAGTAACGAATGGCCGAAGCGTTTGATGTATAGAGACATGCACCATTTGCAAATTCTGATTGATTGGCTGTTTCCACAGCTTCTTTTAAGTTTTTAACACGAACGATGGATAGGACTGGAGCAAAAATTTCATCTTTCCAGATGGCCATATCGGTTGTTACATCATCAAAAATAGTTGGTCCTACAAAAAATCCTTCTTCTGGTGTATTTTCCCGGCCATCACATACTAATTTTGCCCCTTCTTCAATACCCTTTTGGATATAACCTAATGTCCGCAGTTGATTTTGTTCACGTATAACCGGACCTAAGAACACGCCTTCATCCAAGCCGTGACCGATTTTTACTTCTTTTGCTTTTTCTAGTAATCTATCAAGAAAAGCATCCGCAATTCCTTCTTCTACTGTTACAACCGAACAAGCCATGCAGCGTTCACCAGCCGAACCAAAGGCAGAAGCAATAACATTTGTTATAGCAAGTTCTAAATCAGCATCATTTAAAACGACTGAATGGTTTTTAGCACCTGTTAAGGCTTGAACACGTTTTAGATTTTGACTTCCGCGTTTGTATACATATTCTCCGACAGGCTTTGAACCAACGAAGGAAATAGCTTTCACTTCTGGGTGGTCTAAAAGTCCATTTACAACATCATGTGCACCGTGAACAATGTTGAAGACTCCTTTAGGAAGACCAGCTTCTTCTAATAGTTGAGCAAGTTTTTGAGCTAATAATGGTGTTCTTTCAGATGGTTTAAGAACGAATGTATTACCAACAGCAATGGCCATTGGGAACATCCAGCATGGTACCATCATCGGGAAGTTAAATGGCGTAATTCCGCCAACAACACCAATTGGATAACGATAATTAGTGATTTCTACATCTGTTGCAATTGTAGTAAGTGAGTCTCCCATCATTAGTGTAGGGGCACCTGCAGCAAATTCCACATTTTCAATTCCGCGTCCTACTTCACCTAATGCTTCAGATAGATTTTTACCATTTTCAATCGTGATAATACGAGCTAATTCTTCTTTATTTTTTTGTAAAAGTTGGTGGAAATCAAATAAGACTCTCGCCCGCTTTTGCACAGGTACGTTTTTCCACTTTTCAAATGCATTTGCTGCCACTTCTACAGCATAATCAACTTCTTCTTTTGTTGAAAGAGGAACCTGGGCAATAATTTCTTTTTTAGCAGGATCGTAGACATCCTCAAATTGCGTTGTTTTACTTTCGACCCATTCACCATTGATATAATTTTTTAGTTTTTCTACTTTCACCATTACATTAGTCATATTTGTGCTTCCTCCTTAAGAATAAAATCATTGTAGTTTTTGAGTACTTTAGAATGTAAGATCCTCTATCAGACTGATAAAACTGGTAAATTACATTCAACTATTTGTGATATATTGGTTATCTTTTGGTTATGTTTGATTTCATCTTAATACTAAAAACGCTTTCAGTCAACTGTTTTTTTAAGATTATTTTGGAAGTTTTGATTATAGTTTACCCGTTAAAAACTGAGCTTCGCCGAAACCAAAGCTCCAGTCAGCTGCCCCATTCGTAACAATGGAGACCATAATATCATTTGGTTCAGTTCCACAATTCTCTGCTAACCCTTGTGCTAATAGTTTATAAAAGGTTTTCTTTTGCTGATCACTTCTTTGTGTACTTGTTATAGTGACAACAATTACATTTCGGCTTCTTTCAAACCCTAACCCAGTGTCTTCAATGATTAGTTCATTTGCTCGATGCTGATGGACGATTTGGTAACGATCTCTTTCAGGGACGCCAAAAGCCTTTACCACAGCCCGGTGAGAAACATCTAGTAATTGTTTCAACTCTTTTTCATCTCGACCCTCTATTAAATCAAATCTAATTAACGGCATTTGATCCCCTCCAATTGGTTTATCAATACCAACCTTTTATTAACTATTGGGTATATGTTGGTTATGTAATGATTATATCATATTATTAATTTGGGATTCAATCAATAATTTCATCTTACTTTAAATAATTGGAATACCTTGGAGCCCAATGACACACAGATTTATAATAATAAGGCTGAAATCAAAAAAGCCTTTCCTCATAATCACTGAGAAAAGGCTTTTTATTTATGAATTTTTTTAATTAAAATCGGAATTTCAATCAAATTCTAAATGATGTAGAGCGCGTCTAAATATATAATCCCTCTTTAATGGATTTCAAAGTTAGTTCATTGGACCACTCTGATCTATCAGGATAGGCGAATACTGAATTGGTTACAATTCCATCAAATCTCATTTCTCTTAATTTCCGATATAATGCTTCAAAGTTTACTTCCCCTTCACCAGGATTCAAATGCTGATGGATGGTTACGTTCGCATTAGGCGGATTAATAATATATCGTAATCCAAAGGCTGCTTTATGATTAAGAGTATCAGCAATTAAAACATGTGCAAGTAAATCCCCTGCTTCCTCTAAGTGTTTCGCTACATCGCCGATCCCATCATCATAAAAGAAAGCATGTGCTACAGAATATACTAATTTAATCCAATCTTTATCAAACGCACGAATCATTCGGATTGCTTCTGTGTTCAACTCAATAAAATCATTTGGATGGGATTGTAGATTTAATTTAATGCCTTCTTTTTCAAAAATTGGCATTAGCTCTTCCATTGATCTTACAAATGCAGCTTCACTTTCTAGTGGGCGACTTTTGTCTCCGCTAAATTCACTGTTCATTAAATCTACTCCTAAATCAGAGGTAATTTCAATACAGCGTTTCCAATTTCTAACGGCAGCTTGGCGTTCCTGTTCATTTGGCGAAGACCATTGTTGAACAGGAAGGACGGAAGAGATTCGAACACCCGCATCTGAACAATATCTTTTTAAATCTTTTATCAACTGCCTATCAACCTTTGGATATTCATAAAACCAAATAAAATCTTTACGTGGAGATAACTCTACCCATTCATATCCTAATCTAGCAACTGCATCGATAGTCTCTTTTAAACTAGTATTGTCACGATAATGTGACGGATCGTAAGCTAAACGCATACTAATTTCCCCTTTCGTTATTGGCAAAGAATATGCCCCAATTTGTTTTATAATTCAATCCAAAAGTAAATACCTCTTTAATACGATTTGCATGAAATCCACTACCCCATTTCTTATAAATTTTTTGGAGTAATACAAATCCTGCAATCCAAAGCGCTTTCATTATTAAAGTGCATCAGAAATTCAAAACGTTATAAAGTTTTGGTTAACTCTTGGTAATTTATAAGTACATATTAATACTAATAGTACCAATAATGCAATCTTTTTTTCTTTTTTTTATAAAAAATGAGAACTAAAAAACCCTTTTTTACGGGGACTGGTCCATAAAAAAGGGAATTTTAACAAGATTACGTTAGTCAGCAATAACTAGCTGAATGCTATTATTCTTAGCATAATCTTTATATGTTTCATTCGGAAATCTATCGGTAATTAAAAAATCAATTTCATCTAGACCGCAATAGGTCATCAATCCATATTTATCGAATTTATCGTGGTCTACCAATAGATAGACCTCAGAACTCCGATTGACAATTGTCTTTTTTAATTCACTTTCCAAAGGTGATGCGTTCGTTACTCCGTTTACCAGAGAGATGCCCGTAGAAGCCATAAAGGCTTTCTTAATATTGTAATCTTTAAATAACTCCATATTTCTTGGATTAACAAATGAATTGGTTTTACGGTCAAGCATTCCTCCGACAGAAATTACAGTTAAATTCTCAACCGGAAGGGCAAGAACGATAAAGTCGATACTATTCGTGAAAATAGTCAGATTTTTTTCCTTTAGAAAATCAAACATTGCAAGAGTAGTGGTACCCGAATCGATAAAAATAAAATCTCCATCTTCCACATAGCTTGATGCTTTTTCTGAAATTAATGCTTTTTTTTCTTGATTTCGTATTTGTCTATCTTGAAACGATTCAAGTTTTTTATGAATAACCGATACCCCGCCATAAACCTTTTTTAGGTCTCCACGATCAACTAATTCTTGAACATCACGTCTAATTGTATTTTTAGATACATCAAAAGCTGCTACCAATTCGTCTAAAGACGCAGATTGATGTTCAATTACATATTCATTTATTTTTTTGATGCGTATTTCTTTAATCATTTCAATTCACCCTAATTCACTGTTATCGCTTACATTATATTTATTCTATCTCCATAGTACCAACAAATAACCAAAACTTCATTATATTTTTATAAAAAGGATGAAATATTTTCTATAATACGTCAAAGAAGTAATTAATTAACGCCAACACTATTCCAATTTTCATTGAGTAATCACAAGTCGGATGGCATTTTTTTTAGCATATTCTCTATATGTTGCATTCGGAAGCCTATCAGTAACTAGATAATCAATAGCACCTAAACCGCAATAGGTCATTAACCCATATTTATCGAATTTATCGTGGTCAACCAATAAATAAACCTCTGAACTTCTTTTAACAATTACCTTTTTTAATTCACTCTCAAGTGGGGAGGCGTTGGTTACCCCATTGGTTAGGGAGATACCAGTAGATGCCATAAAGGCTTTCTTAATATTGTAATTACTTAGAAGGTCCATATTGTTATTGTGTGGGTTACCGAACGAATCGGTTTTTCGATCCAGTAACCCCCCGATTGAAATAACATTTAAATGGTCGAACGGAAGAGCACGAACAATACAATCAATACTATTCGTAAAAATTGTCAAGTTCTTGTCCTTTATATATTTGAACATCCCAATCGTTGTAGTTCCTGAATCTATGAAAATAATATCACCATCTTTCACATAGCTGGCTGCTTTTTTTACAATAGATGCTTTTTGTTCTTGATTGCGTATTTTTCTGTCTTGAAATGACTCCAGTTTCTTATGAATGGCAGATACACCGCCATAAACTTTTTTCAATTCTCCGCGTTCCACTAGTGTTTGAATATCACGCCTGATTGTGTTTTTCGATACATCAAAAACTGACACCAATTCGTCTAATGATGCAGATTGTTGCTCAATAACATATTCATGAATTTTTTTAATACGCTTTTCCTTTATCAAACCATTTCATCCCCTTACAACCACTCATAACATTATTTTAATAAATATATTACCAAAATATTATCAATACTTCACTACAAATTTGTATTTAAGATATCCTTATAGATATCTTATGATGAAGTTATAAACTTATTTAGCTTCTTCAGTATCAAGAAATGCAAAAAGGCAACGCCCCGTCGGGTAAGTTGCCTTCCAGCTACTGAGTTATCACTTCTCTGATAGCTCTAATTGATTGACCTGCATTATCAATAACTACATTGGCTTATCTCTATTCAAGTTCAAGCCTTCATTTGTAAAATGAATGTATAAAATTCGCATAAGTCTTCGCCTTTAGACCAGAATGATGTTTTCCATATACCTTCAGAACCTTTTGGGCTGAAAAATTTGTCACCCTTAGGCTTCTTCTTTAAAAGGATGTCTTTAAAGTGTAAAAACATATCTTCAAAACCCAATTACTATTATTATATGTTTTTATATAACTATATTAATAGGAAAAATCATCAATCATTATATTTTAAATATAAAGAAACTGATTACATAAGGGTGTTTTTGCATGGGTTCAGCGGATTATGCTTGATAAATCCCTCCTATTCGCAAAACAAAAACAATTAATTAAATAAATAGCATTTTAAACGTTTAAATAAAAATGATTTATTTATACAGAAACCATTGTAAATAGATAATTAAAGGAGTTGGAAGGATGGATACAAAAGTTCGTTGGGGAATTTTAAGTACTGCGTACATTGCTCAAGATGAATTACTTCCAGCATTTACGGATGCATCTAATGCAGAAGTAGTTGCAATCGCTAGTTCAAATAATAAAGTATACGAAATTGCTTCAAAATTTAGGATTCCTAAGATTTACGGGACTTATGAGGATTTGTTAGATGATCCAGATATCGATGCAGTTTACATTCCTTTGCCAAATGCACTCCATTCAACCTGGGTAAAGAAAACAGCTGAGAAAGGGAAGCATGTCTTTTGTGAGAAACCCGCAGCCTTGACTGTAATAGAGGCAAAAGAAATGATCGAAGTATGTAAGAAAAATAGCGTTATGTTTATGGAAGGTTTTATGTATCAATTTCACCCACAACATAAAAGAGTAAAAGAAATTATTGCTTCCGGTGAAATTGGTGAAGTAAAGATTATGAGGGTGAGCCTTTCTTTTTTCCTTGAGGATCAAATTGGAAATATTCGAATGAATCAAAAATTAGGTGGAGGCAGTATCTATGATGTCGGTTGTTACTGTATTCATTCAATTAGAAATATTTTAAATACCGAACCTAAACGGGTATTTGCTTCAACTCAAAATGACATATCTAATCAAGTAGATATGTCAGTAACGGGAATAATTGAGCTTGAAAATGGGATTATTGCAGAGTTTGATGCTGCAATGGACCGAACAAGAGTGGGTCAATATGAAATTATTGGGACAAAAGGCACCGTTCAAGTGCCAAGAGCCTTTATCCCTCAAAATGGAAATGCCCATGTTATTATAGTTGATGAAAGTGGAAATTATAAGGTAGAAAATTTATACGGACAGCAATATACGTTAGAAGTAGAGTATTTCTCTCAATTAATATTAGAAGGGAAAATGCAAGAAAATCTTTTAGAAGATACCATTCAAAATATGATTGTTAGTGAGGCGTGTTTTAAGTCTATTGAAAAAGTAACATTTATAAATTTATCATTAGGGGGCCAGCTCCATGCCCGTAAAGCTAAGGAGCAACTCTTCTAAAAAAAATGATGAGTTGACAAAAGAAATGAAGTGTTTGAGAAGAGGAAGTTATCTATCATAAATTTATTTTTAAGATCATCCGAATATGTGATAGCTAAACTGCTGACACGCAGCACATTTGGATTGTAGTAAAGTATCCTACTAAGTAGTCTCTTACATATAAATAAGGGATAAATCATAATAAAGATTTATCCCTTAATATTGCTATTTCCTTTGTAGATACTCCAAAGGAGAACGGCTAAAAATAATAAACCTCGCCTTTTATTAATAAAATTTCGTATGACTTTTCGAATATATACTAAAACCTAAAACCAGTAATATCATTGCTCAATTATGTTTTGGTATAGACTTTACTATATATTTAGCACTTCTCTCTGCTTCTTCATACTTTAGTCGGTCTGTTTTTATGATTTCAAGAAAAAGTTCCCGGAGTTAAGAAAAGTCCGGTCGTGTTTTCCAACCTAAATCAATAGCAATGTATAAATATCCTCTTCAGTAAACAAAAGCATCTAATCAATAAAGAATATTCCGCTTTCCTCCTTCATTTGAAAATGTTCCTCTCATTATTCTCTTTACACCATTCCTCTTAATCCTTTTCTTGTTTATCCCCTTTTATGGTTTTTCCTTGCATAAGTACGTCATGCTTTAATCAAAAAAATCTCTCTGCTTTGCAATGAGATTTTTTATACACACGGCCACACTTTTTATTTTTTTAATACCAGTAGTGAACAGCACTCAACATGTGTAGAGTGGGGAAACAAATTCTCTTAAAAAACTTGTCAATTTTTTCATCAAAAAAAATCATTAACTTATGATACATTTCACCGATATCGATTCAAAAGAAACCTCCTGTTAGAAAAAAGGCTTATGACTGCTAAGCATAGGAGGCCTTTAAATTCTTTACCCTATCTTTTTTTTAAAAAATATTCTAGTAGCAAGTTTTGTTTCCATCAATAGTTCCCTTCATTCTGGACTTTGCTCGTCCTTTCAACAATTTTTTTAATATAAAAAAGTTGAATGACAATTTATCTTTTCTTTTAGCGTTTATACAATTTCGTTTTTATTCTAAATACTAATCATTTAAATGGTCCCTGGTGTTTGAAAAAGTACAAGATTTAAAAGTTGATTTAGTGAACCCTAAATACACTTTTAAGGCTAGTCTCTACCTTTAAAGAAAACAAAAATAAATTTAAGCATTTCTCTAAAAGGATCGAATGGTTTTTTATCGGTTCATTTAATAGTTTACGTTTCATTAAATACATAATATAAATACAATGATGATATAGAAAATAAAAATAAGGATAAATAATACAACAACAAATATAACAAGAATAGCATATACATATATGTTGATAAAATCATATTAAACAATGTTATTCTTGAAATAAACTTTACCGGATGGCATTCTGTGCCCACTAAAATTTATAGCTCTTAAATATAGGTGATTAATAATCTGTTAGATTTTTTTATCCCATTGGATTAGTAACTAATTGGATCATTATCTGTATTT
The DNA here is from genome assembly GCF_018613095.1 of Bacillus sp. ISL-75. Lineage (NCBI taxonomy): Bacteria > Bacillati > Bacillota > Bacilli > Caryophanales > Bacillaceae > Bacillus > Bacillus sp. ISL-75. The sequence continues at coordinate 2,165 of NZ_JAGGQX010000040.1, read as the reverse complement.
CTTTATTCCCTTTTGGTAATCATAATTATTATCTTGAAAGGAATAATATTGTTGAAAAAAATAATCAAATATAGATTACCATTTTACATGGGACTTTTATGTATCCTTGCCCTTACCAAGGTTCTATTTCATTTAAAGTATTCACCATCTTTCTTTACATTGCTCTTGTTGACCTATATTTTCCTTTTACGTTTGAATATTTTTACCTCATAAAAAGATTGAAGAAACAAAATAAGCCCCTTTCAAGTAGGAGGTCTTATTATTGTGAAAAACGGTGTTAAAATCCCCAATATAAACGGTTAAAAATTCCCCAAAAATAACGGATAATTGTCTCGATACATCAAAATTTTTTTGAGTGGAGAGACAGCATGTTAAAGGATGGGGAATTTTTTATGATCAGAGAGTTACATCAGAAAGGATGGACTCAAACTGCAATTTCAGAAGAAACAGGGTTTGATAGAAAGACCATTAGGAAGTACATAAACCAGAATCAACTTCCTAAAAGAAAGGGGGATAAAAAAAGTAAAGGAAGCAAATTAGATGACTATAAAGAGTATTTGTTAAAGAGACTTAAAGAAGGAACCACAAATTGTGTAGTTTTGTTAGAGGAGATACAGGGAATGGGCTATGATGGCCAAATGACAATACTAAGGGAGTTTATCAGTCCCTTTCGTGAAAAACCTAATAAGCAGTCAAGTATCCGTTTTGAAACTCCTCCAGGTAAACAAGCTCAAATGGATTGGGGTGAATTAGGAGAACACGAGATTGACGGTAAGAAACAGAAACTTTATGTATTCGTCATCGTCCTTGGATATTCAAGAATGAAATACATGGAGATTACAACAACAATGAACATGGAACAACTGATGAAGTGTCACATGAATGATTTCTCGTATTTTAATGGTGTTCCATCACAAATTCTTTATGACAACATGAAGACTGTAGTGATTAAGCATAGCCCGACTGAAATTAGATTCAATAGAAAATTTGAGGAGTTTTTAGCTTACTATGGCATTGTTCCAAAAGCTTGTAAACCAGCTCGTCCTCAATCTAAAGGTAAAGTGGAAAGTGCAGTTGGATATGTGAAGAAAAATTTTATGCAGCGAAAGTTGGAGCCATCCCTAGTTAAGATGAATGAGAGTCTAATAGAATGGTTGGACAAAATAGCTAATAAGAAGCCTAATCAAACAACCAAGGAATCACCGTTTGAACGGTTTGAAGTGGAACAAGAGAAATTACTAAATTGGAACCAACGCCCTCTATTCCCAATGAGTAGATGGACAACTACTAGAGTTGACCAACAGGGTTATATCTCTTACGAGAATAAACTGTACTCTGTCCCCTACCGTTATAAGGGAGCAGAAGTGAAGATTAAAGAGACTTTAGAACACCATATCGAAGTTTACTATGAACTAGATTGTATTGCGACACATCCAATGATCAATGGGAATACCAAATCAATCGCTCAATTGAAACATTACAAAGAAAATAAAAAAGAAGAGACGAAAGTGACACCTAAAGGTTTGGCGACCGGTCACAATCCTCTCTCTGGTCCAAAAGTGGAACAACGTTCCCTCTTGGTGTATGAAGAACAGTCAAAGGTTGGTGAATATGAATGAACACTGACCTTCTAACTGAACGTCTTAAAAGTGTAGGTTTTCATTTAACCTCAAATCGAATTGAAGGCATTTTAGAGGATGCCTCTAAAGATAATGTATCATATTCTGACTTTCTTAACATCGTTTTATTACAAGAAATTGAAAGTAAAGAGAGACAAAACCTTGAAAGACGGCTTAAAAAATCTAAACTACCATTTTATAAAAAAATTGAGGACTTTGATTTTGAATTTCAAACAAGCGTCAATGAACGTAGAGTAAAAGAGGTAATGACTTGTCGTTTCATCCAAAATGGAGAAAACATCTTACTCCTGGGTCCGCCAGGAGTAGGGAAAACTCACCTAGCAATAGGTCTAACAATTGAAGCAATAGAACAAGGAAATACAGCCTATTACACCAGATGTGATGATTTTATTTTATCTTGTAAAAAGGCTGAGCAGCGTGGAACTACTGCCCGCCTAGTTAATAAATTGTGTGTTCCTGAAGTATTAATTATTGACGAATTATGCAAAGCTTCACATAATTCGTCTTATGAAAAGTGAATTATTA
>NZ_JAGGQX010000039.1:0-13292 GCF_018613095.1 Bacillus sp. ISL-75 | reverse complement strand
TTATATTTTCAGCAGTCTCGTTAGACTGCCCCTTTTATTAAGTTAAATGCACGATATCAGTCAAGTGCTATAAAAGATAGGACTGGATTTTTAACTCTCTTGTTCCACTCCACGTTACTTTACTAAGAAAAGCTGTCAGAGTTGGCAGCCCTAATTATTTAGGTTACCCTTTAATTTATCTAATTTCTTTAAAAGTCCGACAAAAACTCTGTGTAAACATTGTGAAAGTACACGATCCGAAAGTGTGGAAAGGTTTCCATTTATTCCATTTGAATAATCCAGAATTCTTTTCAAAGTACCATTGACCGATACTCATGGGGACAGTAAATAGCAAACTTTTCAAAAAAATTTTACCTAAATTATCATTATGTGATAATTTAACCCATATTACAGTTAAAATTGGAAAAACAATACATCATAAATGATGTTAGTTTTAAAAATTCTAGGAAAAGGACGAACCGGGTATTCAACCCTTTTTTTAGCAACAACATAAGTATCAATTAGGGTTGCTAAAACTCCTTTAGAGAAATAAACAACTAGATTTTCCCTCATTTTTGATCCCCTGAATAGGAATGGAAAAGCAGCAAGACATAATACAATAAGTACGTTTAACAATTTTTTTCATTTTTTATCCTTTCAACATGAATAGTGATACTACTACAATAATAATGCTATTAAAAGTGCAAAGAATCGTACAGCTCTTAATGTAACTCCTAACCAAAACCTCTCATAATAATCCTCAGATGCTTGCAAGAACATTTTCAACGTAGATGGCAAAATTAAAGCGTGAGGGCTCCCGTCAAGGAGTATTGCGATTCTCCCCTCTGATATATCAGATGTAAGCTTATCAGGCCTTTCGGTTGTGATTATTTGTGGGAACAGAGAAAGTGGATGATTTTCTAATAAACGTTCAATCGTACCTGAGTCATGATTATTTTCTAATTTAATACTATCAATGCGATCAATAATTTTTTGCAACGTATCTTTTGGAACTTTATTTTCCATCTAGATTATCGCAGTAAAAGTCTTTGATTCAGATCCGATTTTTTTAAAGCGTATTTTCAAGTTGGTACTGGGTAGTCTACTGCGAATCATGGCAACATTCGTTCTTATAACTTCAACGAATCCCTCTCTAGGCCCCCTTATAACCACTTCAGATTGTGGTTCTCCCACTTGCCTAAAAGTCTTTTTAGAGTAACAGATTATTCCTGCTTTATTCTTGTGAGGAAATAAGATGATACAAAAACCGTATAATAAGTACGACAATATATCCTCAATTTTATCTGAAAAAAACTGATGCTGTGGGAAATACATTTTTCTAATACTGTGATATCGACATCATCGTTTCCGTGAGGATAATTTTTGACATTTTTTCAAGCAAGGATTCGTATAATAATGTTTCGTCAACAATATTTTCACAATACATAAAAATAATTTGCTTCCCTTTAATATTTCGAGGGTTTAAAATTCTAAATTCTATATCCTCACAATGTGTAAGTTTATCTTGGAAAAATTTATAATTTTGCTCTATAGAATCGGTTAATTTTTCCATAAAATTCCTCCTTCTTTATTATTTACACTATTGGATTCAGTTTATAATTATTTAATTGACCTACTAGTTAATGGTGGTTCATTAAACCAACCTTTTTTAACCAATAGTTTAAACCCTTTTTCTGAAAAACTTTGGACCTGTTCCATTAATTCACTTAGTATTTTGACATGATTCTTCTTATAACTAGATACAGCAGCGTTTTGTAAATTTATTATTCCAATAGGATTTAAAAACATTATTAGGTTCGTCATTAACTTATCTGAAAATGGAGATTCATGGACCCTATGAACGAAGCTCTCTAGTCCAGTTGTAGTACTAACTCCGTTTTCCCTGAAAATATCCGATAAAGTAGCAGCTTGATGAAATGCTAATTTCTTGCCATCATTAAATAATTGCTTTGACTCTTCATCTTTTACAACATCAGCAAAAGCAGCGCATAGAGCAACACCAACATTATTGCATTGAAGTGCACTGTACATATGTCCCAATTCTACCGCATTAAGTGGTCTCAATTGTGTAGATACAACCTTAAACAGTTTACTCTCTCTTTCATGTGCTTTCATGTATAAAAATGGACTGTTTTGTAACAAGTTCTTTTCTTTTAATAAACCTAAAAGAGATTCATCTATTTGAATAATCTTAGTGAGGACTTCACTAAAGAATTTCTTTACATTCATATCCGCTAGTTCTGAATATTGAGAAGCGAGGACCCGCATCCCATTTCCGGTAATATGCTTAAGAATTTCAATGATTAATTGATCGGTAAAAAGCTTTACTGAGGAGTTATATAAATCAACTTCACTGAAAAATGGCGTTTCATTATAACCGCTGTCATTTAATATCTTTGTAGCCTCTTTTTCTTGAAATGTAGATAATGAATAGATTTCATCTAGAACACTTCTCAAATCTTTATCCTCAGCAGTGTCAATAAGATTTTTTAAAATAATATTAACCATATTCGAACTAGATTGTAGATACCAAAGAAAGCCGAACTCATTTACGTTCATACAAAAGGCTCCTTCATTATTTATTTTCTCTTATTAGAATGACAAAAATATTGGTAATTATTCAGGGTATATTTCTAATTAATACATTTAGTCTCAATCTCAAACTTTATTAATTATTGTAATTTATATAATTTAATTAGAGTTTCTGTTAAAAGAATACTAATTAAATTCACTGGCCCTCAGGTTTCTCAATAGCTTTTTTAATGATTTTCATTAGTAAAAGACCTATCCAAATTCCTGGTATCACGCACAAAATTGGTAACCATATTGGGCCAAATAAAAATCCGAATATCTTGAAAGTTGATGAATATATACACCCCACTGTTACAAAGAAAGCACAAAAAACGAATGGTAAATAAGAATATTTTCTATTTCCTCCACCAGCATCTTTATAAGCATCCCACATAGCAAAAAAGTATAAACAAGGGTAAAACATTAGCCATAAGTAATCAGTTTGAGCAATGGCTTTTTCGATTTCTCCATGAAAACTAGAAATTATAACAACATTAAAATTTGCATTTACATTTATAAGGAATTCTAAAAATACAAAAACAATACCTTTTATTAGTTTGCCATTTAAAAATTGACCAAAGCCAGGAAGAGCAATACTCCATAGTAATACTTCTTTTGAGTTAGCCACCTAATTCAAGCTCCTTACCAAGTTTCGTATAGTGTGATTATGTCAATTGTAAAAAAGGCAATCGCACTAATCATTATTCATTAAAAACTTAATTAGTTTTTTATTGTGGAAATAAAATTTAACATTACACGAACGTAACCTTAGAATGTCCTGCTTAACATAAAAAATGTGATGAAAAGTACAGTGATGGCATTTCATTTCTAAATATTAATAAACAGAGATATCCAATAAAAAGACGTGCTTCTATCAACATGGTCTTATAAAAAGCATAGAAAACTTATGATAAAACACATCCATTATGTGAAGGCCTTATACATTAGAATATAATTTCTCTAACAATTCTAAGAAAGTGATTTATGTTTATAATTCCTTCTATCAACTGTTTTTCCTCATTATAGATGAAGTTCTTGTCCCCATCGCTTGTGAGGATACCGTTCTGGTCATCCGTTTATGCCTAACACAATACCTGACTAATTTAGGAGTATTTGATATTGATAAAACTATTTTAAATATATTGGGCTGTATATTATCTTTCATGCTTTAAAATCTTTTCGTAACCAAACTCCCCAAAAATAGTGAAAGGTTTATTGTACTAACCTACTCCTTCGTTGAACAAGGAAAAGGCTCTTGGAATGTCAACACTAAACTAGACAGTTTTTTTAAGGTGTCCAAGTTTGTATTCAATCGGGCTTAGGTAGCCTAATGTTCCATGAATTCGAATGTGGTTAAACCAATGAACATAGTCCCTAAGTTCTCTTGTTAATTCTTCTAAACTAGTAAAGTGTTTTCCTCTTACAAACTCAGTTTAAATGATCTTAAATGTTGCCTCTGCCACCGCATTGTCATATGGGCAGCCTTTCAGGCTCAACGATCGCTTGATTTCGAAAGTTTCTAGAGCCTCATCAATAATCTTGTTATTGAACTCACTTTCTCGATTAAAGAGATCGACAAATCGCATATGTAATTCCATTTTTGATTGACTCTTACATATGTTAAATCGCTAACGACCACCGTTAATTCTTCTTCCTGATCGAATTCTCTATTCAACTCATTTTTCTGTGTGGATTCGTTATCATCTTTTGATTGAGGTTTAAACTGGGCAATTGTATATGTGGATACCAGTCCCTGTTCATTCATAATTCGGCCAATTCTTCGTCTGGATATCTGATGCCCAAGTTTTTTTAGTTCCACTTTAATCTTGCGAGTACCATAGTTTTGACGACTGTTTTGGAAAATCTCAATGATAGTAGTGGTCAGGTCATCCTCTGAAGCCCTTTCTTTTGCTTCATAATAATAGGTGCTTCTCTGGATTTGCAGGACTTTGCACATTGCTGATATCGAGTATTTGTGTAGATTGTTCTTGATCACATTTACTTTCATCCTTGTATCAGCGCGGCTTGCTTTAAAATATCGTTCTCCATTTGAAGCTGCTTATTTTCTTTTCTTAATCTAATCAGTTCTTGTTCTTCTGAAGAGGAATAACAATCAATCCGCCTACAATTATCCATGGAATTATTAACAACCCCAAAGTTATCCACCACTGTGTCTTAAAAAGTATATACTCGGACCAATAAGAAAATAGTTGTTTATTCAAACCAAATAGTTTCTCATAAATCTGCTCTATGTTCGGATTTTTATGCACTTCAGAAAAGCCACCAAATTTAGCAGCCTGATTTTCGATAATTTTTAGCTATGAATTTTGCAGCATTGACAAAATGGTCAACACTTCAGTCTGAAATGTGGATATATATCATCCATCATAAACTTCACTTTTTTTCTCTTCTTCCTCGAAGATTTCGTCAGTAACTTTTTCTATTTGAATATTGTTAGGGCGGAGAAAATTTATGGTTTCGTGCTCTTCATCAAATTGCTAAACAATACCTACCATGGTTGAATATTTTTGAATATGCTCTTCATAGCATGATTGAAAGTCTTCGCCCACAACGAGGATTTCCTTTTTATGGCCACCAATTTCATTATCTTCTATATATGAAATAATAAATTCTTTCATAATTTCCTCCTTAAAAAACAAATTTTTTATTAGGGAAAATTTAGAAATACAAAAGCACTTAGGGAAGCCTATTATTCATTTATTTCTAATCCAGATAAATTTAAAGAAAGTTCATCTAATACTAAAAATACACAACCAAAAACGGTTCTGTAATCGATATAGTCCCCTTTAACTTCAACATTTATCTCAATAATTTTCCTTTTATTATGTATGTATTTTTCTTCAAATTGATTAAAATTAATACTTGTAACAGATACACTAATTTCCTCTAAGGATTTTTTTAGCTCTCTTTCAAATATTGAATTATTAAAGTTTTCCCTGAAGAAAATACGAATAGTAAATATCATTTCAAATCCTCCTTCTACTTATGATTTGCCAAATCTTCCTTACTTAACCTTTTTTCGAATAACTTGTGTATCTTTTATCCCATTTAATTTATTCAACTCCCTCAGTTTGATACGAGTATCTCTTGAATGCTCACTTATTCGCAGGATTTCATAACCTCTATAAATAGAATGACGGGTAATTGGAATGAATTCAGATCATTTGGCTTCGTGAAGGCATAGTTAAATAAAGGAGTTAGCTACTACTCCATATTTTACCATATAATGTACATCTCCACGCCGCCCCTGGAGGCTTTCCCTCCCATGTCTCAACGGGTCAATTGCCCTCTCATTCCTTCGTCATGCCTATCCAAGGGGTGGAGGCCAGTTATGCTAAACTGATGGGTCACAGTGCCCTTTTGTTGAAGAAACCTGGTACTCCGTACATATTTGAAATCCTACGAATAAGACAACATTCAAAATTAAAGTTAACTATTTTAATTGAAACATTTTATATAACTAATGTTTTATTTCTATGCTGCTATAGGGGTTAATACTTGAACTTTATTTGGACAATAAGATTCGTTTCGTTTTGCTATTCCTACAAAAATCCTTGCTAGTTTACCTATCAGTTTCATGATTGATTTCATTTTCTTTATCTTCTTTACTTTTACATTATGGGAATGGACGGCTTTAAACTCAGGGTTATTCATCACAAGACTCATAGTTGCTAAGTAGAGGAAGCGTCGTAGTCTTGACCTTCCACGCTTTGAAATGACAATCTGACCTTTCCATTTGCCTGAACTTGCTTCAGCTAGATGTAATCCCGCATGTCGTAATAGAGAGTTTCCATGAGAGAATCCACTTAGATCTCCTGACTCACCTAGTATCCCAGCTAATGATATTTCACTTATTCCTTTAATCATAAGTAGTTTTTTTGCAAATGGAATTTTATTGAGAACTTCTTTAACTTGTTGTTCAACTCTTTCGAGTTGTTTTACAGCGAGGTCATATTCTTCTAATAATTGTTCTAGATGAAACCTATAAGCATCAAGTGCTTGTCCAGTTCCAATAGAAGATTTTGCTAGATTGATCAGTAATTGAGCTTTTTTAGGTCCTGGTTGTCTTTTCATTAATGACTTCCATCCCCTCATGACATCTAGTGACTCCATTGAAGATATTTCAGCAGGAGTTGGAAACAATCGAAGGGTTGCGATGGCTCCTTTGCACGAAACATCTTTAAACACTTGTCGCAGCTCTGGAAAGACAACATCTACCCATCGATTTATTTGATTAATAGACATTACGAGACGTTTAACAATCACATCACGATTAGACATTAGAACTCTAAGCTTCTCAAATGATTCTGATGATGGGCGAATAAAGGAATAGTAGCCGTTTTTGACCATATCTGCGATCACGAGCGCATCTTTTTTATCACTCTTAGATTGTGTATTATCACGATTCTCTTTATTCCTTTTTACTAAGTGGGGATTGACTGTTACAACCTCAATGTTTTGGTTATATAACCATTTTGAAAGGTTAATCCAGTAATGGCCTGTAGGCTCCATACCTACTATTGCTGCATCTAAGTTTTTAAATCTTTTTAAATCATGAATCCAGTTTAATAGTTTAACGAACCCCTCTTCATTATTTTCAAATGTAATAGGGTCTCCAACTACAATTCCACGGAAGTTAACTGCTTCGTTAGTGGAACAATGAAAAAAAAGGCTGCCGAAGCAACTACCCATCTTAAACTAATGCACCCTTTACTTTAAGTGTAATTGTTCACAAAGTTTTCAGCATGGTTGTTCACTCTCTTAAACCCTGATGCAGAAATCCCTTTTCCTTCATACGAATACACATTGTTTCCAGAACACCTCCCAAATATATTAGGGAAACAAAAAAAGCCGTATGTCTACGGCATTTCTTGTTCATCCAATTATTGTTGAAGCCCAGTTTATAATAAGATGAGGACTTCATAAATGAAGACCTTCATATGATACTGAACACCTTTCCATCGGATATACTTTATTGATTCTCCTTTGCTTTCCAAATCAATTCTGGAATTAGTGGAAGATTATGAAGCGAAACACCAGCGGCCAAGGACAATGCGTTCCCGAGGGCCCCAGGCATTCCCATTAATCCTAGTTCTCCTATTCCACGAGCTCCATATGGTGCATCAATCTGTGGAGTTTCAACAAAATCAACCAAGTAATTAGGATTCTCTCCATAGCGGAGCGGGCGGTAGGTCCGAAGCTGTGGATTCAAAACCCTCCCATACTTATCAAAATAAAATGTTTCCCTCCCAGCGAATGCTAACCCCATACTCATTGCCCCCATAACCTGACCTAATGCTGCTTTTTTATTCATCACCCTGCCAGCGTCCACTACCGTCGCTGCATGAACAAGTCGATAAGTATAATCTTTACGATCGAATTCTACCTCTACACCATAAGCTGCAACAGACCATTCCGGACCAGGCTTGCCAGCTCCAGTTTCAGGATCCAAGTGAGTTAGATGACGTAATATATAATTTCCTCTGCCAATGATTTGACCACCAATAGCGTTACCATTTGGATACTTATAACCATAGCCAATTTCTTTAAAATGGAGCCCAATGGATGGATCATCTCTTAAAAACACCCGACTATTCGCCACTTCAAGATCTTCCTTAGGTGCTCTTAACACACATGAAGCCACTTCTTTTAATTGCTTAATCACATCGTCTGCGGCATTTAAGGTAGCCCTACCTGCCATAAATGTTCCCCTACTAGCAACGGTCTTAAAATGTTCTGGCGTTGTCTGGGTATCCACTTCCATTCGAACATGAATTTCATCGACATCCATTTTTAATCTCTCAGCAAGAATTTGAGCAAGCACAGTTTTGGTTCCTGTTCCAATTTCGATAACACCTGACATTAAATTGATACTTCCATCCCGATTAAATGTTAATATAACGCCTGAAGGAGCGTTCGTATCAATCGTAGACGTTTTCCAGCTGCAGCTAACGCCTTTTACTCTAACAAAACGTTCATCTATCACTTTAATTGGACCCTCGTCCCACTTGATTAACTCTTTTACTCTCACAATACATTGTGGTAAGTTTCCTAAATTGCTTTTATTTAAAAGAACCCTTGTCGGAGTCGTATTTCCCGGTCTAATGGCATTTATATAACGGAGCTCAAGCGGATCCATCTGCAGTTTTTGAGAAAGTAAGTCCATTGTTCTTTCAATCACAAAGGTAAGCTCGGAATGAGAAAATCCTCTAAATGGGGATGCATAAGGATGATTGGTATACATACAGTACGAATCACACCAAACATTCTCAACATTGTAGGGACCTGTGCAGTCGACTGCACCTGATCTCGTTACATCAATCGCTTTATCGGAATAGGCACCCCCATCCCACAAATAAAGGATTTCCATCACTTTAATTTTCCCTTTACGGTCGGTCCCAATTTTAACTGTTGCATCTAAGCCAATGTGACATGGAGATGTAATGATATCCTCTTCACGGGTATTGAAAACCTTTACAGGTCTGCCACCAACAGCCTTCGATGCTAAGTAGGCAAGTATTTCAAGCTGAACGGGTGCCTTTCCACCGTAGGCTCCTCCAACGAACGGCGTGTGAACCACAATTTTCCCTATATCCTCACCAAAGTAATCAGCTATAAGTGTTTTGACCATAAAAGGTGCCTGAGAAGAAGTCGTTATATTGATTGTTCCATCTGGTAAAATCTCACAAGTCGAACATCTTGTTTCCATTGCGGCATGGTCGGAAGGCGCAAAGGAAAAACTTGCTTCTACTGTTATTTCACTGTCAGCCCATCCTTTATCCATATTGCCCTTTCTAATTTTCGTAAGGTGAGCGATGTTTGTTCCCGGAACCGGACCAGAATCTTCCTCCTTTTTATATTCGCCTAAATGTTCATGGACGAGGGGAGCATCCCTTTGGAAGGCTTGTGTTGGTGAATTTACTACAGGCAATAATTCATAGGACACCTTAACCAGTGAGGCTGCTTTCATAGCCTGATCTGGAGTATCTGCGACAACTAATGCAACTACTTCCCCGTGATAACGTACTTTATCAACAGCAATTGGTGGGCGATCGCGAATCGCCTCACCTGTGAGTGGAATATTTTTTCCTGCGATAATCGCCCTAACTCCAGGTATTTTTAAGGCTTCAGTCGTTTCAACCGAAGTAATCCTAGCGTGCCCATATGGACTGATGACCTTTTTACAAGAAAGCATCCCGATCGATTGGTAATCATCTGTGTATTTCGCCCGGCCCGTCACTTTATCCCACGCCTCTTTACGTATAACACTTTTTCCGATTACATCCAAGTCGATCCCTCCTAACCGCCGAATTTCATAAAACCTATCCCTGTAAATTAATATTCGCGAACATAAAGATAAATACAGATACGTAGAAATAAACCTTATGATGATTTCTCCTTAATCTAATCTACCATGAACCGTTAGTGAAAAAGGAAAAGCGACTGCTCTAATTGAACAATCGCACCCGTTACTTTAAGTACATTGCTTCACAAATATCTAAGGCTTTTGTGAATGTACAAATAAATATTACCATTTTGCTTTAGCTTTTAACTGCTTTCTATATTGAAAATGAGCAAAAAGAAACAACAAGGAAGGAATAATAATTTCTACTGGATAATACAAATAGAAAACATTTAGTCCTTCTTTAAAGTGCTCGGCAGAATTTGATGCAATAACCATTGAGGCAAATAAAATAATCATTCCAATTGGAAAACTAAGTGTACGAGGATTCTTAAATCGAAATATATCTGCAACTCCATATACGGCAGCATAAAAAAAGAGGGTTATCTTAATAAAACCTCCGATCACAAGATAGAGCATAAAAAGTACATCAAGCCTACCAAAAGAATATATGCTATTAAATATAAAAGTAACCTATTGAATTATTTCCAATATAATCTTTCTATCATTTTCCATTTTTTACTTTTTTATGTACTATTGCAATATAAAAGACCAACTCAAAATGTGTACCTCTATTTTTTCACCTGCTTCGTTAGCTCAACATTTGATTGCAATTTACCTTTCCAAAAAGCCACTTTGACCACATACATTTTAACGTATTTTCTAATTAAGCTAACCTGCCCCTTTGGCTCTATAAGAAAAATGAGTTGCCGCAGCAACTCATTTACATCTTCAAATCCTACTACAAGTATTATAAGAAGAAATAAGGATCCCCACAGCAATCCTTATTTTTAAATCCAAACACTAAGTCGTTATGAATATCAATTTTTCCCCAATATAAATTCCGTTTATTATTTTATTGTAAAGGAAGAGTCTATTTGAATTGGAAATCTACTACTTGTCACCATATTATTAACTGCACTAAACAGAGCTTTTACAGAAGAGTTCATAATATCTACGTCTATTCCGCAGCCCCAATGCACAGTACCATTTATATCTGTTATACCGATGTAGGAGACAGCGTTTGATTTCGATCCCATTTCTTGAGCGTGTTCCTTATAGACCAAATCTGTATAATGGATACCTAATTTAGTTTGAAGAGCATTACTGATGGCGTCTAGTCTTCCGTTCCCTACACCAATAATTTCCTGAACATCATCACCTATCTGAATGGTTAAGACCGTTTGAAAGTCATCAGACTTTGTAAATTGATAGTTGATAAACTCAATAGGAGTTTTAATATTTACGTATCCATTGATAAAAATTTCATGTATTTCATTAGGTATCAGCTCTTTATTAAGATGATCCGATACATTTTTCACATGATACCCGAAGCTTTCACGCATTTTCGGTGGAAGCTCAAGACCATACTGCTGTTCAAGCAGATAACCAATCCCACCTTTACCTGATTGGCTGTTAATACGGATAATGTCTCCTTCATACTCTCTACCAATATCCTTAGGATCAATTACCAAATAAGGGACCTTCCATTGCTCCTTTTCCTTTTCCTCACGCCATTTAAATCCCTTAGTAATGGCATCTTGATGGGACCCTGAAAAGGCTGTAAATACCAATTTACCAGCATAGGGATGTCTTTCATGAACCTTCATCTTTGTCAGTCTTTCATATCTTGCCATAATTTCGGGAATATTTTCAAATTGAAGCTGAGGATCCACTCCGTGTGAAAACATATTCAGAGCAAGTGTCACAATATCTACATTACCTGTTCTTTCTCCATTTCCAAACAATGTTCCCTCAATTCTTTGCCCTCCAGCCAGTAATGCTAACTCTGAATCTGCCACACCGGTTCCTCTGTCATTATGTGGGTGGATCGATAAGATTACATTCTCCCTATAATTCAGATGATCGCTCATAAATTCAATCTGACTCGCATAAACGTGAGGCAATGAGTGAGAAACCGTAGCTGGCAAATTAATAATAACCTTATTGTTAACTGTCGGCTGCCAAACATCAAGAACCCGGTTGCAAATTTCAAGGGCAAAATCTAGTTCTGTCCCTGTAAAGCTTTCTGGCGAATACTGAAAAATAAAGTTCCCTTCCGTTTCAGCCGCAAATTTCTGAAGAAGTTTTGCACCAGTTACTGCAATGTCTATAATATCTTCTTTGGATTTTTTAAAGACCTGCTCACGCTGTGCCAATGAAGTTGAATTATATAAATGGACCACAGCTTTGTTTACACCTATGAGTGCTTCAAATGTTCTTTCAATAATATGTTCTCTCGACTGAGTTAACACTTGAATAGTCACATCATCCGGTATCAACTCTTGTTCAATCAATGTACGCAAAAAGGTATATTCAGTTTCCGACGCAGCAGGAAAACCAACTTCTATTTCTTTAAAACCAATGTTTACTAGTAACTGAAAATATTCTAATTTTTCCTCTAGAGTCAGGGGAACGACCAAAGCTTGATTTCCATCACGGAGATCTACGCTACACCACGTAGGAGCTTCCGTAATATATTCCTTCTCCATCCATTTCATACTTTTCACTGGAGGCATAAAATAACTTCTCGAATACTTTTCGACATTTTTCACTTTAATATCCACCCTTCCTGAAAATACGCTTAAACTAAAATAAAAAAAGCCCATCATCTCATAAGAGACGACAGGCTTTGCCTACGTGGTACCACTCTTTTTGATTTGTTTGATAAACTAAACAAACCCACTTAAGGACTTTATTACGGTAGTCGACCGTTAAAACCTACGTTGTCAGTCTTACCACTCCTGGGCGAGTTGGGGATTTATTGACTGTCTTTCACCAACCGACAGTTCTCTAAACAATAAATATTCCTTAATACTCCCGATCATCGTGTTTATAATCATTTTGAATTTTCTTTATTTTACAACTCATCCTTATAATGGTCAACCCCATTCTTCAACTCTTGAACCCGTTACTTTAAGTATAATATTTCACAAACTTAATATTCTTTTAATATGCTAGTTAAATCATTTAACGATATTGATTTTTTCCATAAAAAAGGGCATCCCATATGAAATGCCCTTAAATATTAACACTAATGCCCACTAGCTTCAATCAAGACTCTTGTTAGGTCAATTAATAGATTCAATCGAGTAGCAATATAAATCAAAATTCCAACAACAGCAAGCCTATAAACTATCGTCCAGTGTTTACTTTCCATATTCCATACCTCTTTTTAATTTTATTTAGAAGCATAATATAAATTTCTACATACTGGGTATTTTTCCCTTCTTCACATCTGCTCTGTTGGTCGAATAAGAAAAAGCTGCCAAAATGCGAGACTGCTGAAAAAGTCTCA